>JBJMTY010000171.1:0-41553 GCA_045811445.1 Allosphingosinicella sp.
AGCGTCGTCTTGCCGGTGCCCGAGAGGCCGAAGAAGACGGCGGTATCGCCGCCCGGGCCGATGTTCGCCGAGCAATGCATCGGCATCACCCCCTCGGCGGGGAGCAAATAGTTGAGGATGCCGAACACCGACTTCTTCATCTCGCCGGCATAGGCCGTGCCGCCGATGAGGATCGTGCGCTCGGTGAGGTCGACGGCGATCACCGTCTCCGAGCGGGTGCCGTGGCGCTCGGGGATGGCGCGGAAGCTGGGCAGGTCGATGATGGTGAATTCGGGCTCGAAGCCGGCGAGGTCGGCCGCCTCGGGGCGCACCAGCAGGGTGCGGATGAAGAGGTTGTGCCAGGCGAGCTCGTTGATCACGCGGACGCGGACGCGGTGCTCTGGCTGCGAGCCGCCGTAGAGGTCGGCGACGTAGAGGCGGTCCTTCTCGCCGAGCGCGTTCACGAAATCCGCCTTCAGCGCGGCGAAATGGTCGGGCGTCATCCACTTGTTGTTGTCCCACCAGATGGTGGCGTCGGTCTCGGCGTCGCGGACGATATATTTGTCCTGCGCGGAGCGGCCGGTGTGGCGGCCGGTGCGGACGACGAGCGGCCCGTCCTTGGCGAGCAGGCCTTCGGAATTGCGCACCGCTTCCTCGACGAGCTGGGCGGTCTGGAGGTTCCAGCGAAGCTCGGCGCGGGTCAGGATATTCTGTTCGGCGAGGCCGTGTGCCGGCACGCGATGGACCACGAAAATTCTCCCGATTGATCGGACAAATCGGGGCGGGCGGGCCGCCCCTCAGGCATGCCGCGCCCCATATCGGAGCGGCCCGCGTGCGTCAAAGGCTGGCGCCGCCTATTCGCCTGGCTTAAGGTCCGGCGCGCCATGTCGACGTGCATTGCCTTGGTCGACGACGACCGCAACATCCTCACTTCGGTGTCGATCGCCTTGCAGGCCGAGGGGTTCGCGACGCGGGTCTATTCGGACGGGGAGACGGCGCTGAAGGCTTTGGTCGACAATCCGCCCGATCTGGCCGTGCTCGACGTCAAGATGCCGCGCATGGACGGCATGGAATTGCTGCGCCGGCTGCGCGAGAAGAGCGGCGTGCCCGTCATCTTCCTCACCTCCAAGGACGAGGAGCTCGACGAAGCCCTCGGCCTCGCCCTCGGCGCCGACGACTACATAAAAAAACCCTTCAGCCAAAGGCTCCTAATAGCCCGCATCCGCGTCATTTTGAGGCGTGCGGAGGCGCGGTCGGCGCCGGCGGAGGGGCCTGCCGAGGAGGAGAAGGCGCAGCTCGAGCGGGGGCGGCTGGTGATGGATCCGGCACGGCACCGGGTAAGCTGGGACGGCCGCGAGGTGACGCTGACCGTGACCGAGTTCATGATCCTGGAAGCGCTCGCGCAGCGGCCCGGGGTGGTGAAATCGCGCAACCAGCTGATGGACGTCGCCTACCAGGACGACATCTATGTCGACGACCGCACGATCGACAGCCACATCAAGAGGCTCAGGCGCAAGTTCCGCGAGGTCGACCCGGCGTTCAAGGCCATCGAGACGCTCTACGGCGTGGGGTATCGCTTTGGCGAGGAATGACGAGGACGGCCTGCTGGCGACGCGCTGGACGGGACGGTGGAAGCTCCTCCACCGCATCCTGTTCGTCAACGTGTTCGCGATCGCCATCCTGGCCGGCAGCCTGTTCTACCTCGACGGCTATCGGCGCCGGCTGATCGACCAGGCGGTGCTCAGCACCCAGACCCAGGCGCAACTCGCCGCCGATTCGCTCCGCCTCGCCGAGCCTGGCGAGGAGGCGGACCTGCTGCGCACCTTCGGCCAGCACAGCCGGACCCGCATCCGACTGTTCGGAGCGGACGGGCGCGAGCGGCTCGACAGCTGGGCGGGCGGACCCGAGACCTACGACGTGCGCGACCCCAAGCAGGAAGCATGGCAGAAATGGGCGTCGCGCAAGCTCGACAATATGCTGAACGCGGTGGTCGGGGGGAAAAAGCCCCCGCTCCTCCGGGTGCCCGAGAGCAATCGGCTCGCCGACTGGCCAGAGGCGAATGCCGCGCTGGCGAGCGGGAAACCGGTGGCAATGCTCCGCCGGGCGCCCGAGGGCACGCCCTTCCTCTCCGCGGCCGTGCGGCTCTCTGAGAAGAAGGAAGTGCTGCTGATGACCCGCAACGCCCGGCAGGTGCGCCGCGCGGTCAGGGAGGAGCGCGGCACGCTGGCGGTGGTGCTGCTCGTCACCATCCTCGTCTCCGTCTTCCTGTCGCTGTTCCTCGCCCGCACCATCGCCTTGCCGCTGCGCAGGCTGGCGCGCGCGGCGCAGGCGGTGCGCCTCGGGCGCGCGCGCGAGGTCCGCGTCCCGGTGCTGCCCCACCGGCGCGACGAGATCGGCCTGCTCGCCCGCGCCCTCGCCGACATGACCCAGTCGCTGCGGCAGCGGATCGACGGCACCGAGGCGTTCGCCGCGGACGTCACGCACGAGCTCAAGAACCCCCTCGCCTCGCTGCGCTCCGCGGTCGACAGCCTCGAGAAGGTCGACGATCCGGCGCTGCGCCACCAGTTGCTCGACGTGGTGCGCCACGACGTAGTCCGGCTCGACCGGCTGATCGTCGACATCGCGGAAGTCTCGCGGCTCGACGCCGAGCTCTCCCGCGCCCGCTTCGAACCGGTCGATTTCGGCTGTCTGATCGAATCCCTGGTCGACCCCTGGGAAGCGCGGGCGGCGGAAAGCGACGTGCGCATCGCGTTTGCCCGGCCGCGCATCGGCACGGCCGTCATCCTCGGCGAGGAAGCTCGGCTAGCCCGCGCGCTCGACAACCTGGTCGACAACGCCATCTCCTTCTCGCCCGCGGGCGGGCTGATCGAGATCGGCGCCGCGCGGGTTGGGCACGACGTCTTCGTCTCGGTCGAGGACGAAGGGCCGGGGGTGCCGGAGGAGGCGCGCGAGGAGATTTTCCGGCGATTCCACAGCCTCAGGCCAGATACGGAAGCGTTCGGCGGCCATTCGGGCCTCGGCCTCGCCATCGCCAAGGCGACCGCCGAGGGCCATGACGGCCGCATCTGGGTCGAGGGGCGGCACGACGGGCGCCCCGGCGCGCACTTCGTGCTGCGCTTTTCGACGTCCGAGCCGTGAGCGAGACCGTCCACGCCACCTGCGTCGCGATCGGCGGCCGCGCCGTGCTGCTCGTGGGCGCTTCGGGCCGCGGCAAGTCCGACCTCGCGCTCCGCCTGATCGACCGCGGCGCCAGGCTGGTCAGCGACGATTATACCGAGCTTCGCGCCGAGGGGAGCCGCCTGCGCGCTCGTGCCCCTTCACCGATCGCCGGCAAGATCGAGGTGCGCGGCCTCGGCATCGTCGCGCTCGAGCCGCTCGTCGACGTGCCCGTCTGCCTGGTCGTCGATCTCGACGCGCCGCCGGTGCGGCTGCCCGAAGCCGCCGCGCCGCGCACCGTGGCGGGACGCGAAGTGCCCGCCGTGGCCCTGGCCGCGCTTGAGGCGTCGGCGCCGATCAAGGTAGAACAGGCACTCCTCCTTTTCGGGCTGCCCCCCGCGTGAAAGCCGGTTCCGTCCCCCAGCGCATCCTGCTCGTCACCGGGCTGTCCGGTGCGGGCAAGTCGACCGCGCTCAAGACGCTCGAGGATCTCGGCTGGGAAGTGGTCGACAATCTGCCCCTGTCGCTGCTCGAGCACCTGCTTTCGACGCCGCTGGGCAAGGGCGGCTCCCGCCGGCGGCGGCCGCTCGCCATCGGCATCGACAGCCGCACCCGCGATTTCGACGCCCGCCGCATCGTCGACCAGATCAAGGGCGTCGCCGCCGAGCACGAATTCCCGGTCGAGACCCTGTTCTTCGACTGCGCCGGCTCCGAGCTGCTACGCCGCTATTCCGAGACGCGCCGCCGCCACCCGCTCGCGCCCGACCGGCCCGCCACCGACGGCATCGCCCGCGAGCGCGAGCTGATGGCGCCGCTCCGCCGCTGGGCCGAGCACGTCATCGACACGACCGACCTCACCCCCAACATTCTCCAGCAGCAGTTGCGCGACCGCTTCGGCACGGCGGCGGACGCGCCGACCCTCACCATCCTCTCCTTCGGCTTTGCCCGCGGCCTGCCGCGCAACGCCGACATCGTGTTCGACATGCGCTTCCTCCGGAACCCCTATTGGGACGACGGCCTGCGCGATCTGACCGGTGAGGACCCACGCGTCGCCGCCTATGTCGCCGAGGATGAAGGCTATGAAGCGGTGGATCGGATCGAAGACGTGCTGCTGATGCTACTTCCCCGTTACAAGGCCGAGGGAAAGTCCTATGTCACGGTCGCCTTCGGCTGTACGGGAGGCCGCCACCGCTCGGTGCATGTCGCCGAACGGGTCGCGGCGCGGTTGCGCGAGGCGGGCTTTTCGCCCACGCTCGAACATCGCGACCTTGCCGGGCCGAACGGCGCTGGGCGCGACGGCGGGCGTGCCGGCGAGTCGCAGATTTAGGGTGTTTGAATGATCGGACTGGTGCTGGTTACCCACGGCCGTCTCGCGGCCGAATTCGTGACGGCGATGGAGCATGTGGTCGGGCCGCAGGAGCGGGTCGAGGCGATCTGCATCGGCCCGGACGACGACATGGAAGGGCGGCGGCGCGACATCGCCGAGGCGATCGGCCGCGTCGACGAGGGCGGCGGCGTCATCATCCTCACCGATCTGTTCGGGGGCACGCCCTCCAACCTCGCCATCTCGCTGATGAAGTCGGAGAAGATCGAAGTGATCGCCGGGGTCAATTTGCCGATGCTGATCCGGCTCGAAGGCGCCAGGAAGACGATGGAGGTCCGCGCGGCGGTCGCCGCGGCGCGCGAGGCGGGCCGCAAATATATCTCGGTCGCGTCGGAGATCCTCGGAGAGACGGTCTGAGCCGCTTCGAACGCACCGTTACCCTGCTCAACCAGCGCGGCCTGCACGCCCGCGCAAGCGCCAAGTTCGTCACGCTCGCCTCGGGCCTCGCCGCCCGCGTCGAAGTGGAGAAGGACGGCTCGACGGTGACCGGCACCTCGATCATGGGGCTGATGATGCTCGGCGCCGCGGTCGGCGACACGATCACCATCCGCGCCGAGGGCGAAGGCGCCGAGGAAGCGCTCGCCGCCCTCGTACGGCTGGTCGAGGAAAAGTTCGGGGAGGAGTGAGACCTTGCCCCGCACGATCACCGCTTTCTCGAACCCGCTCGTCAAGGAAGTGCGCGCCCTGCGCGACAAGAAGCACCGGCGCGAGAGCGGGCTGTTCATGGCCGAGGGGCTGCGCATCCTCACCGAGGCGCGCGAGACGGGTCGCCTGCCCAAAATCCTCTTTTTCGGGAGCGGGACGAGGCACGCCTTGCTCAATGCGCTGATCGACGCAATCGAAGCGGCGGGAGGCGACGTCGTCGAGACCAATGCCGACATCCTCCACAAGCTCAGCGGCAAGGACAATCCGCAGACCGTGCTCGGAGTCTACGAGGCGTTCGACACGTCTCTGGAGCGGCTCGACCGCGGCGCGGCGCCGCTCTGGATCGTCGCCCAGGCGCTACGCGATCCGGGCAATCTCGGCACCATCCTGCGGACCGGCGACGCGGTCGGCGCGGGCGGCGTCATCCTCATCGACGATTGCGTCGACCCCTTTTCGGTCGAGGCGGTGCGCGCGACGATGGGCGCTTTGTTCACCCAGCGCCTCGCGCAGGCGCGCTGGGAGGCGTTCCTGCCCTGGCTGCGGAACGGTCCGGGGCAATTGATCGGCACCAGCCTCAAGGCCGAGACGGACTATCAGGCGCCGCGCTACGCGCCGCCCGCCTTCATCCTGGTCGGCAACGAAGCCCAGGGGCTGCCCGAGGCCTACGAGGCGGAATGCGACCTGCTGGTGAAGCTGCCGATGCTCGGCCGCGCCGACAGCCTCAATGCGGCGGTCGCGACGGCGGTGATGGCCTACGAGCTGATCAACCAGTGGCGGCGCGCCTAGGCACGCCCCTCCCCCGATCAGTGCGCGTTGCCGAGCGACTCGATCGTGCGGTCGACGAGGGCGCGGTCCGCGTCGTCGCCCATCCGCTCCTCGATGAGCCGGGCGGCGGCAGCGGCGGCGGCCGTGGCGGCGCGGGCGCGCACTTCCTCGACCGCGTGACGCTCGGCGGCGGCGATCTTGTCCTCCGCCATGCGGCGGCGGCGCGCGATCAGGGCCTCGGTGTCCGTCTTGGCCTGCTCGACGATGGCGTCGGCCTCGTGGCGGGCGCGCTCGATCATGGTCGCGCGCTCCGCGTCGGCCGCGGCGGCCTTGGCTTCATATTCGGCCCGCAGCGCCTCGGCTTCGGAGCGGAGCTGGGCCGCCTCGTCGAGCTGCTCGCGGATCGAGGCGATCTTGCGGTCCAGCGCCTGCGCGATCAGCGCGGGCACCCGCTTCCACAGCATGATCGCGAAGACCAAAAGCATCGCCAGCGCGATCCACTGGGGGGCGCCGAGGAAGCCGAAATTGGTCGGCTCGGAATGAGGCTCCGGGGCGCCGACATGCTCGACCGTGGCGGGCTCAGCCATGGATCACCTTCTTCACCGCGGCGGCGGCCTGGCTGGAGCTGATTGTGACGCCGGCCAGGCGCTGCACCATGTCCTGGGCCGCCTCGGCGGCGACGCTCTCGATTTCGGTCAGCGCCTTGTCCATCGCCGCGCGGACGCGGCCTTCCTCGGCCTCGATGCGGGCGCCGATTTCCTCGCCGGCGGCGCGGACCTTCGCCTCGGTCTCGCGCCCGCTCGCCGCCTTCGCCTCGCCCGCGAGCTTCAGCGCTTCGGCCCGGCTCGCCTCGATGCGGGCGCGGTAATCGGCCTCGATCGTGTCAGCGGCGGCGCGGGCGGCCTGCGCCGCCTCGAGATCGCCGGCGATCTGCCGGTCGCGCAGGTCGACCGTCGACTGGATCTTGGGCAGCATGAAGTGCCCGATGCCGAAATAGATGATCCCGAGCACCACCAGCAGCCAGAAGAACTGCGAGTAGGCGACCTCGGCGAGCTGGTTAAGTTGAGGCATGTCGATGCGGGGACGCGCAGAAACGCGGCCCCTCCTCCGTTCTTAGCGGGCGTAGAGGATGATCATCGCGACGGCGAACGCGATCAGGCCGAGCAGCTCGGCGGCGGCGAAGCCGATGAACAGCCGGCCCTGCTGGCTGTCGGCCGCGGCGGGGTTGCGGATCGCGCTCTCGAGGAACGAGCCGAACACGTTGCCGACGCCGATCGCGGCGGCGCCGACGCCGACCGCGGCGAGGCCCGCGCCGATAACCTGGGCAGAAGCGAGATCCATGAAAAGTCTCCTTGGCTTTGAAAGGGTTAGTGAAGGTTGACGGCGTCGTTGATGTAGAGCGAGGTCAGCAGCGCGAACACGTAGGCCTGGATCGCGCAGACCAGCACCTCCAGCGCCATCACGCCGGCGATGAACACGAACGACAGGAGGCTGATCGCCGGGCCGATGCCACCGGCGTTGAGGCCCTGGACGACGAAGCTGCCGAACACCTCGACGAGGATGTGGCCCGCGATCATCGCCACGAACAGCCGCAGCGCGAGGCTGAACGGGCGCACCATGAAGGAGAGCAGCTCTATGAGGAAGATGAGCGGCAGCAGGATCATCGGCGTGCCGTGCGGGATGAACAAAGAGAAGAAACGGAAGCCGTGCCGCCAGAAGCCGACGATCAGCACGATCGAGAAGCTGATGATCGCCATCACCCCGGTGACGGTGAACTGGCTCGTCACCGTGAACGGCTGCGCGCCGAAGATGGCCAGGGGCATCAGCCCGAGCAGATTGGCGAAGAGGATGAAGGTGAAGATGGTGAACACCCAGGGGACGTACTTCTTCCCCTCCGGCCCGATGTTGGTCGCCACCATCGAGGTGACGAAGCCGGTCATGCCCTCGACCATCGCCTGCCAGCGGGTCGGGACGAGCTGACGCTTCATCCCGCCCAGCATGAACAGCCAGATCAAAGCGAGGACGACGAACATCCACAGCGCGCTGTTGGTGAACACGAAGGGGCTGCCATCCAGATGGCCCGCGAGCGGGCTGATCTGGAACTGGTGCATCGGGTCGATCTTGCTCTCGGCGGCCACGTCTTCAAAGTCCCTCGGGGCCCTGCTTGGGGCCGGTGATGGAAATCTTGTACACTTCCCAGATCGCGAGGCCGAAGCCGACGAACAGCGTCGCGACCCACAAAGCGGGTTTCCCGATGAAGCGGCCGATCGCATAGCCGATGAGCGCGGAGCCCAAGGGATAAGCGACCAGGACGGAAAGGACCCGGTAGGCCGGCGACTTGTAATAAGTCGCCGTCGGGTTGGCTCCGCCGGTGCGCCGCGCTTCCGCCTGCCGCGCCTGATCGAGCCGCTCGTCGAGCGTTTCGAGCCGCGCGTCGCGGGGAAGCTCAGGATCCTCTTGAGGCTCGCTCTCCGCCATGCCGCGTCGTCTCCGTGTGTGCGCTCGCGCCTTTTAAAAAAGCGCTGGCGCAATAAGGGCGTGGGACATGCCGGCGAACGAACCCGCCAAGGCGCCGCCCCTTTAGGAAGGGGGGCGGGGGGTGTCAACAATAGTGATGCCTCCCTGCGAGCGCAGCGCGTGGGGAGGGGGACCACCCGAAGGGTGGTGGAGGGGTAGTCGCCGAGGACTCAGCGGTTCACGGGCTCGGAACTCGCAATCTCCGACCCGTCACCCCTCCACCACCCTTCGGGTGGTCCCCCTCCCCGTCTTTCGACGGGGAGGCACTTCGTTACCCGCAATAGCCCGGGAGCGGGATGGGCGCGCTGTCGCGCTGGCGCCAGACGCCGTCGGGGAGGCGGTAATATTGCCCGGCGCCGACCTTGGCGCGGAGCAGCTCGCAGGCCGTGGTCGCGGCGACTTCCTCGATCTTGGCGCCGCGCTTGGCGGCAAGGTCGGTGTAATAGGCGCGGCGTTTGATGTTGACCGCGTCGACCTGGGCGCGCAGGTCGGCGGAGCCCGAACCGACGACGCCGAGATAGCCGTCGGCCTGCTCGCCGGCCTGGCCGGAGGCGCGCAGCGAGGCGGCGGCGTCGCCCTGCATGGCGTAGACCGCGGTGGCGCCCACGGTGAGCGCGCCGAGCGTCAGGCCGGCGGCGAGGATCAGCTTGAAGCGGCGGTTCATGGTTCAAAACACTCCCGGATTCTTGTCGATCAGCTCTTTCACGTCCTGCTGCAGGCGAACGACGACTTCCTGCCGGATATTGATGTTGAGGTTGATCTCGATCGGCTTGTCCGGCGCGCTCACTTGCACGCAGCCGGATCCCATCAAGACCGCCGGCGCGAGAAGGAGGAGCTTGACCCGCCTCATCGCGCCCTGCGTCGCATCGGGGCGCAGTCCCGTCAATATCGACATGGTCATCGCACTGTCTCGCTTTCCTGGGGCTGAACGGTCCGGGTCTGGGTGGGACGGTCCCTGAGCATCGGTGGAAGGACCGTCTGGAGGAGGTTGGTGGGGTCGTGGAGCGACCGCGCGGTGCCGATCACCGCGCGGAACGGGCCGCGGACGACGATGTTGAACTTGAACGGGACCTTGGCGAGCTGGGTCAGAGCGCGGTTGGCGATCATGCCCCTGATTCCGCCGCCGGGGGTCGCGGCCACCGATGGGTCGCGGGCGATGCCGTCGAGCTGGATCCCGGCGACGAACTCGCCGTCGAGCGAGCCGTTCAGCCTCACGACGAGCTTGTCGTAGCGCAGCGACTTCAGCGCATCGAAGGCGAGCTTGCCGTAGGCGCCGAGCTGGCGGTCGGTGAGCTCGCCGATGTAGGAGAGCGTGCCGCCCGGCGCGCGGGCGACCAGCCGGCCGTCGAGCACCTGCCCGCCCCGCTCGTCAAACAACATCGGCACGACGCCGTCGAACGTGCCGGTCGCCGAGATGTTGGCGAACTGCATCTGCTGGATGAACTCGGCCGCATCCATGCCGGCGAGGTGGAAGGTGAGCCGCTTGGCTGTGGGCTTGGAGAAATCGAGCACAGTCTCGTCGAGGGTCAGCTCGCCGCCGGCGAACGGCCAGCGCGCCCCTTCGATCTTCACCCTGAGGTCCGGCAGCAGCCGGTAGCGGACGCGGCCGTCGAACACGTCGATGCCGGTGTGGATCGCGCCGACCTCGGCGACCTGCCCAGGCGCGGTGACGAGGCCGAGCAGGTCGGTGAAATGGATCGTCGTCGAAAGCTTCTCGACCGGCCCGAAGCTGGCGGCGAGATTCGTGCCTTGGGTGGTGAAGGTACCGGTGCTGCGCGTGCCCTGCGGACCCCAGCCGATGTCGGCGCGGCCGGATACGGTGCCGTCGACCAGGGCGACCACGCCGGTGGTGAGCGGCGTCAGCTGCTCGGGCTGATAGCCGCTCGGCTGGAAGCGCAGGCCCAGCACTTCGATCGCCGCCGCCCCCTCCCCGCTCGCCAGCGAATGGCGGATGTCGGCGGTGCCGAGGAACGTGCTGGTGTCCGGGTCCACCAGCCGGCCGCTGGCCGCAAGCCGGTTGTCGACGAGGGCCAGGCGGAAATCCTCGGCGGCGACCGGATAGAAGCGCGCCGGCGCCGCGGCGTCCGAGACGCGCAGGCGGCCGTCCATGCCGAGACGGCCGTCGCGGAAGCTCCAGCGCCCTTGGCCCTGGTCGACCAGCAAGGGCACCGCCGCGAGCTTGCCCGAGAGGCCGGCATAATCGCCGGCGACGCCGCGGCCGAAGCGGCCCGAGAGCCGGGCGATGTCGAGCCGGCTCGCCGCCTCCGGCCGGCCGAGGCGGATAGCGAGGCTCGAAGCCGTGAAGGTCGGGCCGGCGAGGCCGACGAGCAGCCGCTGCCCGGCGATGGCGATCGGCGTGCCGCCGAGCGTGCCGGCGAAGCGCGGCGAGGGGATCGAGACGCCGCCCTCGGCCGCGCGGCCCGGCCGTTTCCAAAGCAGCCCCGGTCCGGTCGCGCACAGCGACAGGCGCGTGGGTCCGAGCCGCAGCGTGCCCGTCTCGAGCCGGGCGAAGGCGGCGGGCGTGCAGCCCGGATCGAAGACGAATCCGCCGCCACCGATCCGGCCGTCGACCGGCAGCCTCAGCCCCCAGACCCGCCCGCCCGGGAACGGTCCGTCGGCATCGAGCAGGGTCCGCACCCGCGTCGCGCCACCGGCCGCGGCCGTGAAGCGAATGTCGGCGAGCGCCAGCCGGGCGGCGCCCGCCGCGTAGGACGCGATCCGCCCGGAGCCGGTGAGCGGCGCCCCCGGGCCGGGCTGCGACAGAGCGAAACGCGCGTCCGGCAGCCCGCCGCCCGACAAAGCCAGCAGCCCGTCGAGCGACGTGCCGCCTGCAGGCCAGCGCAAGGACAGGCCGTTGCCCGTCAGCGAGGCCCGCGCCCCGCTCGCGGCCGCGGCGTTCAGGCCCGCGATGCGCACGCCGCCGCCGCCATTCTCGATGCCGATCCTGATGTCAGCTGATGCGTCGAACCGCGCCAGCGCCCGCGCGACAGCGGCCGCCCAGGCATTGGTGATCGGCTCGACCGGGGTCCCCCTTGCCGAGCGCAATGCGGCCACGATCGGCGCGGCGAGCGAGGCCGGCGCGGCGATGCCGGTGCCGCGCACGGCGAGCGCCGATGTGACCCGCCCCGTCTTCAGCGACAGCGAATAGACGCCGCCGGCATGGCTGCGGCCGGCGACGAAGCCGCTGGTGCGCAGCGCCGCGGCGGAGAGGTCGAGGCGGCCGCGGGTCTCGGCGAGCCGGCCGGCGAAGGTGACGTCGCCGCCGATCCGCTCGGCCGTGTGCGCGCCCGCCTGGGCGCTCGCCGCCGCGAGGCGCGTTTCGCCGCGCCAGCCGGTGAGCGATGCGGTGAGGGTCGCGCCGAGGCGGAGCTCGGCCTGGCGCACCGTGAGGCCGCCGCAGGTCAGCGCCTCGAACCGCGCCGGACCGGCGAAGCTGGGCTGGAGGGTTTCGGTCGCCACGGTCCACCCCGCGTGGGCGCGCACGATGTCGCAGCGCCCGAGTCGCAGGCGGGGCGCCGCCGCCGCCATTCGCCCGGCGAAGCCGCTGGCGAGGTTGCCGCGTCCGGCGATGGCAAGGCCCACCCGGCCGGCCGGCGTGTCGAGCCGCACCGCGGCGTCGGCGAGATCGACGTCCTGGTCGGGCAGCCGGAACGGCGCCCCCGTAGGCGGGGGAAGCAGCTTGTCGAGCTCGCCGAAGCGCAGCTTGCCGCCGACCACGCGCCCGTAGAGCCGCACGCCGCGCGCGGTGACCAGCGACACTCGCGGCCGGCGGAAGCCCCAGCTCAGCCGCAGCTCGACCCAGCGGGCGGTGAGGTCGGGATGCGCCGGGTCGCCGAGCACCAGATTCTCGATTCGCTCGGTGCCGAAGCCGAGCCTCGTCACCTGGTAGGAGGCGCGGACGCCGCGCCGGGCGAGCTCCCTGCCGACATAGCCCGACGCGATGTCCTTGCGTTCCAGCCACCCGATCAGCAGGGCCAAAGCGGCGAACGCGGCGAGGCCGAGCAGCACCGGCCTCAGCCGCCGCCTGCGCCTCCCCGCCGTTTCCGCTACCTCGTCCACCCGGTCCCAACCTCCGCGCCCCGATCCCGTTCCGCCTCCGTCACCGTCTTGGCGGCGAAGCGCAAGCCGTTTGCCTCCGAACGCCGCCCGGCTTAATCCTTCGCGCCATGGGGACCGTGGTTCAGGACGGGAGCGGCCATCGCTCGCGGCTCAGGAAGAGGCTGTTCGACGGGGGCGCCGAGGCGCTGCACGAGCACGAGCTGGTCGAATATCTCCTCGCTTTGGCCTTGCCCCGCCGAGACACCAAGCCGCTCGCCAAGAAGATGATCGCCGATTTCGGCGGCTTCGCCCAGCTCCTCTCGGCCGACGCCGACACGATCATGCGCCGCTGCCAGGTCAGCGAGAATGTGGCGGGCGCGATCAAGATCGCCCAGGCGACGGCGATCCGCTTCCTCAAGTCGCAGGTCGAGAACCAGCGCATCCTCGGCAGCTGGCAGGCGCTGATGGACTATCTCGCCGTCGACATGGGCTTCCTGCCGATCGAGCGGGTGCGGGTGCTGTACGTCAACGCCAAGAACGTCCTGATCCGCGACCAGGTGCTGTCGGAGGGCTCGGTCGACGAGGCGGCGGTCTATGTCCGCGAGGTGATACGCGGCGCGGTCGAATGCCACGCCAGCTCGCTCATCCTCGTCCACAACCACCCGAGCGGCGACCCGCAGCCGAGCCAGGCCGACATCCGCATGACCCGCGAAGTGATCGACGCGGCCCGGCCGCTCCGCATCGCGGTCCACGACCACGTCATCGTCGGCGCGACGAAAGCCTACAGCCTCAAGCAGATGGGGCTGATCTAGCCCGTGCGCCTCCCCACGCGATGCGCGGGGAGGCGAGACCGGTCAGCGCCCGCCGCGGTTGCGGCAATTGTCGGTGCGGGTGCGGGTGCAAACCGGATAGGTCTTCGTGGCCTGATAAGGGCCGCCCTGGCCGGTATAGGCCGTGCCGGATCCGATCATTCCGGAGCCTGAGCCGGTGGCGCCGCTCGCCCCACTGGTCCCCCAGCCGCTGTCGCCGCTGGTCGAAGCGGTCGCCGAGCCGGAGGTTGTGCCGCCGGCGGTCGCGCCGGATTGCCAGGTCGTGTCGCCGTTCGAGGAGGCCGTCGCCATGCCGTTCTGGCCGGTGCCGCAGGTTGACGCCGCGGTGCCACGCGCGCCGTTGCGGTTGGCGCTGCGGGCGGTGCTCGCCGCGGCGCCCTGCGAACAATTGCTGTGGGCGTCGGTCTGGGCGGTCTGGCCGGTGCGCATGCCGGGCTGCGCCTGCATCGTGCCGCCGTTCATCTGGGTGCCCATCGTCGAGGCGCCGCTGGTCGACTGGCTGGTGGCGCCCTGCATGGTCGGATCGTGGTCGTTGGTCGTGGTCCCGGTCTGCGCGGAAGCGGGGATGGCGAGCAGCATGGCGCTGCCCAGCAGAAGCGGTTTGAGCATAGAAGTCTCTCCTGTTTGTCGATACTTGTCACGCGGGCCTCGGATCGCCTGAAAAGAGACGGAGGCTCCCCTGGTCAACGAAGCTCCGTCGAGCGCCGTTCCGGCTGCTCGTCGCGTTGATGCCGCAGGCCGACTTTGCTAGGCGACCGCTTCCCAACCTAGGTCAGGACCGCCGATGATCCCGCGCTATTCGCGGCCCGCAATGGCCAGCCTCTGGAGCGCACAGACGCGCTACCGGATCTGGTTCGAGATCGAGGCCCATGCGCTCGACGCGATGGCCGAGCTCGGCACCGTCCCGAAGGAGGCGGCGCAGACAATCTGGTTCGCCGACGCCCATTCGCCCCCGTTCGACATCCAGCGGATCGACGCGATCGAGGCGGAGACCAAGCACGACGTCATCGCCTTTCTGACCCATGTCGCCGAGCGTACCGGCCCCTCCGCCCGCTTCCTCCACCAGGGCATGACCAGCTCGGACGTGCTCGACACCTGCCTGGCGGTCCAGCTCAGCCGCGCCGCGGACCTCCTGATCGAGGATCTCGACGCGCTGCTCGCGGTGCTGAAGCGCCGCGCCCTTGAGCACAAGCTCACCCCGACGATCGGCCGCAGCCACGGCATCCATGCCGAGCCCGTCACCTTCGGGCTCAAGCTCGCCTTTGCCTATGCCGAGTTCGACCGCGCCCGCGAGCGGATGCTTCGGGCGCGCGAGGAGATCGCGACCTGCGCCATCTCCGGCGCGGTCGGCACCTTCGCCAATATCGACCCCTGCGTCGAAGCCTATGTGGCGGAGAAAATGGGCCTCCGGGTCGAGCCCATCTCGACCCAGATCATCCCGCGCGACCGCCACGCCATGTTCTTCGCGACCCTGGGCGTCGTCGCCTCGTCGGTGGAGCGGCTCGCCACCGAGGTCCGGCACCTGCAACGCACCGAAGTGCTGGAGGCGGAGGAATATTTCTCGCCGGGCCAGAAGGGCTCGTCGGCCATGCCGCACAAGCGCAACCCGGTGCTCAGCGAGAATCTGACCGGCCTCGCCCGCATGGTGCGCGGCTATGTCGCGCCGGCCCTGGAGAACGTCGCGCTCTGGCACGAGCGCGACATCAGCCATTCGTCGGTCGAGCGCTATATCGGCCCCGACGCCACCGTGACGCTCGATTTCGCGCTCGCCCGCCTCACCGGGCTCATGGACAAGCTCCTCGTCTATCCGGAGCGCATGCGCCGCAACCTCGACCGGATGGGCGGCCTCGTCCATTCGCAGCGCGTGCTGCTCGCTTTGACCCAAGCCGGCGCCAGCCGCGAGGATGCCTACCGCCTCGTCCAGCGCGAAGCGATGAAGGTGTGGGAATCGGACGGCGCGCTGTCGCTGCTCGATCTGCTCAAGGCCGAACCGGAGGTGACCGCTCTGCTCCCGCCCGACCAGCTCGAGGAAAGCTTCGACCTCGCCTACCATTTGCGCCACGTGGACACGATCTTCGCCCGCATTTTCCGCGACGGGTGACTTGAAACCTGCCCGCGCCTGAGGCAGTGTCAGCGCGATCGGTAGGGGCGAATAACTTGAAAAGACGTGATTTTCTGGCGCTCGCCGCGAGTGCGGCGGTGTTTCCGCGCGTGGCGCATGGGCAGGGAGCGGCGGCTGCGGCGGTCGCGGCGCCGCGTCCGGTCGAGGATTTCGCGGTGCTGCCGTTCATGGAGGATCCGAAGCTGTCGCCGGACGGCAGCAAGGTCGCCGCCAAGATCGCCATCCACGGCGAGCAATATTTCGCGATCATGCCTTTGTTCGGCGGGGTGCCGCCCGCGCTCGTGCGCAGCGCCGGCCAGGACATCAACTGGTGGCGCTGGGTCAGCGATTCCTGGCTGGTCGTGGGCATCGGCGCGATGGACACGGTCGAGGGCACCGACATCTACCTGCGCCGCGCGATCGGCGTCGCGGCGGACGGCAAGAAAATCGTTCCCCTCCTCTTCCACGAAGCGGCGCAGGGCGGCGACGACGTGATCTGGGTCGCGACCGACGGCACGCCGCGGGTTCGCCTCGCGCTCCAGAAGTCGGTCTATCTGAGCAGCCCCGATTTCTGGCCGCAGGTCGTCGAGGTCGATGTCTCGACCGGCAAGTCCCGGTCGGTGGTTAAGCCGGTGGCCGACGTCACCGATTGGTATGCCGACGGCACCGGCGCGGTGCGGATCGGCATCGGCCGCCGCAACGAGGGCCGCTCCGTCCGCCTGCTCTACCGCGACAGCGACGAATCCGGCTTCCGCACTGTCGACCGGGCGGACTATCGCAAGGGAGAGGATCTGACCGTCCCGGCGCTGTTCCTGGCCGAGCCCGGCCAGGCGCTCGCGATCGACGATTCGGGCGGGTACGACGCAGTCCACAAGCTCGACCTCGCGACCCTGAAGATCGGCGAGAAGGTGTTCGGCGTCGACGGCTACGACATTGACGGGATTATCGCCGACCGGGCCGCAGGCAAGCTGCTCGGCATCGCCTACACCGACAACGGTCCCGCCGTGCGCTGGCTCGACCCCGACCTCGCCGCCGCGCAGGACGCGATCGACAAGGCCGTTCCCGGCCGCCGCGCCTCCATCGTCTCGATGAACCGCGACCGCCAGCGGCTGCTCATCCATCTCGGCTCCGCGAGCCAGCCGGGCGCCTATTATTTCATGGACCTGGCCGACGGGCGCATGCAGCGGATCGCCTACGTAAACGAGCGGATCGGTTCCGCCAGCCTCAACCCGGTGCGCACCATCCGCTACAAGGCGCGCGACGGGCTGGAGATCGCCGCGATCCTGACCCTGCCCGCCCAGCGGCCGGCCAAGTCGCTCCCCGTCATCGTCATGCCGCACGGCGGCCCGTTCGCGCGCGATGGCGAGCAATGGGATTGGTGGAGCCAGTTCCTCGCCTCGCGCGGCTATGCCGTGATCCAGCCCAACTTCCGCGGCTCCTCGGGCTACGGCTCCGCGTTCGCCCGCAAGGGCAAGGGCCAATGGGGCCTCGCCATGCAGGACGATGTCGACGACGCGCTGGCCGAGCTCGGCCGCCTCGGCATCGCCGATACCAAGCGCGCGGCGATCGTCGGCGGCTCCTACGGCGGCTATGCGGCGCTGAGGGCCGCGCAACGCAACGGCGCCCTCTATCGCTGCGCCGTGTCCTTCGCCGGCGTCTCGGATCTCGCCGCTTTGCTGCGCTACGACAGGGAATTCCTGAACAGCGGCAGCGCGCGCGACTGGCTGAAGACGCAGGCGCCCGACGTCGCCGGCGTCTCGCCGATCAACTTTCCGGCGCAATTCTCGATCCCCGTCCTGCTCGTGCACGGCAAGGCCGACCGCCGGGTTCCGGTCAAGCAGTCGCGCGAGATGGCGGAGAAACTGAGAGCGGCGGGCAAGGACTTCAAATATGTCGAGCAACCGCTCGGCGACCATTTCCTGTCGCGCGAGGCCGACCGCGTCGCCTTCCTGCAGGGCCTCGAAGACTTCCTGAAGCAGCACAACCCGGCCTGATCGCGCTTTTCACGCCGCCGGATAGGGCTATGGGGAGCCTCCCGCGAGGAGATGCGCCATGCCCGATCTTTCCGCCTTCCCGATCGCCCGCCGCTGGCCGGCAGTGCACCCCGACCGGCTGCAGCTCTACTCGCTGAACACGCCCAACGGCGTGAAGGTTTCGATCATGCTCGAGGAGATCGCCCTCCCCTACGAGCCGCACCTCGTCGACATCGGCAAAGGCGAGAGCCACGCGCCGGAGTTCCTCTCGCTCAACCCGAACGGCAAGATACCCGCCATCCTCGATCCCGACGGCCCCGGCGGAGCGCCGCTCGGCCTGTTCGAATCGGGCGCGATCCTGCTCTACCTCGCCGAGAAGACGGGCCGGCTGATCCCCGCCGATCCGGCGCGGCGGTGGGAGACGATCGCCTGGCTCATGTTCCAGATGGGCGGCCTGGGGCCGATGTTCGGCCAAGTGGGTTATTTCAACCGCTTCGCCGGCAGGGCGATCGAGGACAAGCGCCCGCTCCAGCGCTACCTTGATGAGGCCAAAAGGCTGCTCGGCGTGCTCGAGGCGCGGCTCGACGGGCGCGAGTGGATCATGGACGGCGACTATACGATCGCCGACGTCTCGATGCTCGGCTGGGTGCGCAACCTCGTCACTTTCTACGAGGCGCGCGAGCTCGTCGGCTTCGACTCGTTCGCAAGCGTCGCCGCCTGGCTCGAGCGCGGCCTCGCGCGCCCGGCGGTCCAGCGGGGCCTCGAAATACCCAGCCGCGGCTAGTGCGTTGATGAATCAGGTTGGACCATCTCGTCATGCCGGACTTGATCCGGCATCCACCTTTTTTCTTGGCTATCCGGGTGATTGAAGAAAGGTGGACCCCGGATCAAGTCCGGGGTGACGATATCATTCTAAAGGTCGAATGCCCTAGCGCGGGCCCGCCACCTCGGGCCAGCCGTGCCGCCAGACGAGGCGGTCGACGAGCATGACCCGGCGGGTGTTGACGGGATCGCCCGGCCGCCGGGTGTCGATGGCGTGGTAGACGATCCAGTCGCGGCCGGCGCGATCCTGGACGACGCTGTTGTGCCCCGGCGCCAGCCACCGGCCGCGGGCGACCAGGATCGGCGCGCCGCGTTTCTCGAAAGGCCCCGTGGCGCTGTGCGAGCGAGCGACCATGACGGCGTAATGGGCGTCCTTCCCGCAGCAATTGTCGCCGGAATAGAAGAGGTAATACCAGCCGCCGCGGCGCACCATCCAGGCGCCTTCGACCAGTTCCTCGTAATCGCCGCCCTTCACCGGCGGGACGAGGTCGACGGCCGCGCTGCCGGGGGCGAAGGAGATGCGGTCGCTCGCCAGCTCGCGCACCTTGATCGGCTGGAAGCCGGAGCCCCAATAGAGCAGGCGCTTGCCGGTCGCGGGGTCGTCGAAGGCCATCGGATCGATGTTGACGAAGCTCTCGCCGCATTGGAGCGGCCGGCCGACATCGGTGAACGGGCCCTCCGGCCGATCGGCGATGGCGACCGCCAGGCACAGGCCCTTCCTCTCGTCCGTAAGCACGGCGTCGGGCTTGGCGGAAAAATAGAGGAAGTAGCGCCCGTCGCGGCGGACGGCGTGAGGCGCCCAGAAGTCCCACGTCCGGCTCGCCCAGGCGGGCTTGACCGGCAGCGCGTCGCCGAGCCGGGTCCAGTGGAGGAGATCGCGCGAGCGGGCGACCTGGAGATTGATCCTCACCCCGTCGCGCTCGGTCTGCGTCGCGTAAGCGTAATAATAGCCGTCGGGGGCGCGCAGCACCGCCGGGTCCGGAAAATCGGCGTCGATCGCCGGTTCGGGATGGATTGCCGGCCGGGCGGAGGGCGTGGCGCAGGCGGCGAGAGCCAGGACCAGAGCGAGAATAAGGACGCGCATGCCCGCAGCCTAGACCCTGGTCGCCCCTTGGCTCAATCCGTCAGCGCCGCCTCCCGATCCGCGGCGGCTCCGTCCGAGTCCTGATCCGCCCGGCCGACCCCGCCCCCATCGAGATTGCGCGCCGCGAACTCCCAATCGACGAGGTTGTTGAGCAAGGCATCGACGAAATCCGGACGGGCGTTGCGATAGTCGATGTAATAAGCATGTTCCCAGACATCGACGGTGAGCAAAGGCTGCATGCCCTCGTGGGCGACGGGCGTGTCGCCGTCGTGGAGCGAGGTGATCCTCAGCGCGCCCCTGTCGAGGACCAGCCAGGCCCAGCCGCTGGCGAAATGGCCGACCGCCTCCGACTTAAGCTTGGCGAGCATCGCCTCGGTCGAGCCGAACCCGTCGTCGATCAGTTCGGCGAGGCGACCGCTCGGCCCCCGGCCCTGATCGGGCGGCGCCAGGCATTGCCAGAAGAAATTGTGGTTCCACAGCTGCCCCGCATTGTTGAGCAGGGCCTTGTCGCCGCGTTCGGCCGCGGCGCGGATCACCGCGCTCAGCGACGCACCGCCTAGATCCTTCTCGGCGACCAAGCCGTTGGTCTTGTCTACATAGGCCTTGTGGTGCTTGCCGTGGTGGAATTCGAGCGTCTCGGCCGACATGAACGGCGCCAGCGCCTGCCGGTCGAAAGGCAGTTCGGGCAATCGGAAAGCCATGGGGACCTCCTCCTTCCTCTCCCGGCGACAACGCCCGGGGAGCGCAAGGAGTTCGGCCGTTTCCGACGAATTGTGCGCCGCTTACTGGCGCTCGTGCACCGAGAAGCGGGCCAGCTCGACCTGCGGCTCGCGCCACTTGGGCTCGATCCGGCTCGCCTCGCGATAGTCGAAATAGGCCTCGCGGACGTGGCCGCCGAGCTCGTTCGCGACCGCGCGGCCGTAATAAGCGACGGCGGGCCGGCGTGTGCGCTTCTCCAGCGCGGTCGAGAAGAGCGGCAGCGCGGCGCTATAGCCCTGGGGCTGCTTGAGCAGCGCCATCCCCTTGTTGAGATAGGCTTCGGCCTGGTTGGGATCGCGCGCGATCGCCGCGTCGAAATCCTGGATGGCCGGAGCGAGCGAGCCGAGGCGCATCCTGATGATGCCGCGATTCACCAGGGTCGCCACCATGTCGTAGCGCGACATGCTGTCCTCGCGCAGCGCGGTGTCGCAGCGGTCGAGCATGTCGGCCGAGGGCAGGCTGACCGCGTCGGCGGCCTGGTAGCACATGCGGGCGGAGCTGTTGCCGAGGACGGTAACGGCGGCGGCGGCCGGGCCGGCGGAGGCCGCAAGCGACGCGGCCAAGAGGACGTAACGGAGCGTCATGGTCAACTCCTCCTCGATGAGTCGGAGCTTAGCAGAATCGCGCGAATCACGCCATCAGCTGGTGGCGCTTCATCGCGTGGCGGAGCTGGTCGTAGGTCAATTGGAGGGCGGTCGCCGCCTGGCGCTGGTTCCAGCGGCATTTTTCCAGGGCCGCGGCGAGGATGGCTTTCTCATATTCGGCGACGGCGAGGCGGAAGTCGGCGCAGCTTACCGGATCGTGGAGCGAGGGCTGGAGCGGCGGCGGCAGGATTTCGCCTTCCTTGGCCGCCTCGGCGAGACGCGGCGGCTCCGAGGCCGCGCCGGCCGGTGGTGGCGGCAGCCAGGGCGATTCGAACGGGTCGAACTGGACCGAGTCGATCGCCCGCGTCTCGTCGCCCCAGCGGTAGACGGCGCGCTCGACGACGTTGCGGAGCTCGCGCACGTTGCCGGGCCAGCTGTAGCCGAGCAGGCGATTCAGCGCGGCGGAGGAGAAACCGGGCCAGCTTTCCCAGCCGAGCTCGAGCCCCATGCGGCGGGCGAAATGATCGGCGAGGATCGGTATGTCGCTCGAGCGGTGGCGCAGCGGCGGCAGGGTGACGACCTCGAACGACAGCCGGTCGAGCAGATCGGCCCGGAACCGTCCCTGCTCGGCGAGCCGCGGCAGATGCTCGTTGGTCGCGGCGACGATGCGCACGTCGACGTGCATCGGCTTAGACGCGCCGATCCGCGTCACCTCGCCATATTCGACGGCGCGGAGCAGCCGCTCCTGGGCGCCCTGCGACAAGGTGGCGAGCTCGTCGAGGAACAAGGTGCCGCCGTCGGCTTCCTCGAACCGGCCGATCCGCGACTTGGTGGCGCCGGTGAAGGAGCCGGCCTCGTGGCCGAACAATTCCGCCTCGATCAGGGTTTCAGGGAGCGCCGCGCAGTTCATCGTCACCAGCGGCCCGTCCCAGCGCGACGAGAGGTGGTGCAGGCGCTCGGCGATCAGCTCCTTGCCGGTGCCGCGCTCGCCGATGACGAGGACCGGCCGGTCGAGCGGCGCGGCGCGGCTGGCCCGCTCGACCGCGTCGAGGAAGGAGGAGGATTGGCCGACGAGCTGGGTGGTGCGCTCCATTCCCAATGTTTGGGACGTTTTCCCACGGCTTGGCAAGAGCCAAGCGCGCCCGGACCTGCCCTTTCATGCGAAAAGCGCGGATTATCGCCGCTTTCGTCGCTTGGCACGGCTCCTGCTTAGGAAAAGCCATGCCGCCGCAGGGCGGGACGAATTGCAGGGAGGCAAGCATGTTGGACTTCGGACGCACCGGTCAGTCGATAGTCGCGATGATCGCCGCCTTGACGCTGACCGCGACCGCGGTGGGCGCGGCGGTCGGGCCCGCCCGGGCGCTGGAGACGGCCCCGGTCAGCCTTGCCCACGCGCAGGATTCCGGTCAGGCTGTCGCCTGATCCGGGGGCCCGCGGCGGAGCGTCGATCCCCCTCGGCGCTCCCGCCGCGGCCCGGTTAAGTGAAGGAGTAAGGAATGGGCATTTTCTCCCGCACGCGCGACATCGTCGCCGCGAATTTCGCGGACCTGCTCGACAAGGCCGAGGACCCCGCGAAGATGATCCGCATGATCATCCTCGAGATGGAGGAGACTTTGGTCGAGGTGCGCGCCTCGGCGGCCCGCACGATCGCCGACCAGAAGGAGATGCGCCGCCAGATTGCCAAGCTCGACCGCCTCCAGGAGGGCTGGGTCGAGAAAGCCGAGCTTGCGCTGTCGAAGGGCCGCGAGGACCTCGCCAAGGCCGCCTTGGTCGAAAAGCAGAAGGCCGGCGACATGGGCGACAGCCTCAGGGCCGAGATCGAGGTGCTCGACGACGCGCTGCGCGCGTCCGAGGCCGACATCGCCAAGCTCCAGGGCAAGCTGCGCGAGGCCCGCACCCGCCAGAACGCCATCCAGTCGCGGCTCGAGAGCGCGAACCAGCGCGCCCGCCTGCGCGAAATGTATGCCGGCCCGAAGGTCGAGGACGCGTTCAGCCGCTTCGACGTGCTCGAGCGCCGCGCCGACCATGCCGAGGGCCGCGCCGACGCGCTCGCGCTCGGCGCCCCGCCCAAGACGCTCGACGAGGAGATCGCCGAGCTCAGGAACAGCGAGAAGGTCGATGCCGAGCTCGAGGCGCTCAAGGCCAGGCTCAACGCGCCGAAGGAGGGCTGAGCGATGGAACACGACATGCTCGGCGTGTTCATCGCCGTTCCCGTCGTCGGCATGCTGTTCATCGGCCTGCCGTGGCTGATCTTCCACTACATCACCAAGTGGAAGAGCCAGGCGACGCTGACCGGCGAGGACGAGAAACTGCTCGACGAGCTGCACGACCTCGCCCGCCGCCTCGACGACCGGATGTGCTCGATCGAGCGGATCATGAGCGCCGAGAACCCGAACTGGCGGCAGGTCGCCTGCGACCCCGCCGCGACCGGCATCGAGGACCTTACCATCGCCAACCCGCCGAGGAGGATCGGACAGTGAGCGCCCGGCATACCAAATTCTATCTCGACAAGCGCAACAAGAAGTGGATGGGCGTGTGCGCCGGCATCGCCGATTATACCGGCGTTGACGTCACGCTGATCCGCATCGGCTTCGTCCTCGCCACCGTGCTCGGCGGCTCGGGCATCATCGTCGTCGCCTATCTGATCGCGGGCTGGATGGCGCCGAGCAAGCCGCGCGAGCTCGCTTATGAAAGCGCCGAGCAAGCGAAATTCTGGCAGGGCGTGCGCGCCTCGCCGACGCGGACGGTGCGCGACGTGCGCTCCCGCTTCCGCGACATCGACCGCCGGCTCGCCGACGTCGAGACCTACGTCACCAGCTCGAACAGCCGCCTCGCGCGCGAGATCGAGCAGCTGCGCTGATTCGGGCAAGAGGGGGAATTCGCACATGCATAATCTCGGCATTCTGATCCCGATCGTCGCGATCGCCATCGGGCCGATCGCCTGGGTCGTGAACAATTGGATCCGCGCCCGCCACGGCTACCCGCTGACCGACCGCCGCGGCCGCGTCGCGGAAGCCGATTCGCCCGCGCTCCGCGAGGAAAACGAGGCGTTGAAGCGCGACGTGCAGCGCCTCGAGGAAAGATTGCGGGTGCTCGAGCGGATCGCCACCGATCCCGCCGAGCGCACCGCCCGCGAGATCGAAGCGCTGCGCTGAGCGCGCGGCGGCCACTATCGAAGGGAATTGAGCCATGGACGGCAATTCGATGCATTTCATCCAGCAGATGCTGCCGCTGTTCGGCCTCATCGCGACGATCGCCGTCGGCGGATGGGTGTTCACCACCTGGCTGCGCATCAAGCACGGCTATCCGCTCGACGGCGCCTGGGGGCAGGCCATCTATCCCAAGAAGAATGACGAGACGATCGAGCGGGTGAAATTGCTGTCGAGCGAGAATGCCCAGCTGCGCGCCGAGCTCGGCTCGATCAAGGACCGGCTGGCCACGGTCGAGCGCATCGTCACCGACGACGGCCACCGCCTGACGCAGGAAATCGAAGCCCTGCGCGTCACCAAGAATTGAGGGGAAGCGGGCATGAACGTGTTCGAGTTCGTTCTCGGCGTCATTCTCATCACCACGCTCGGCGCGGGGGTCATGACCTACCTCAAGAACCAGCGCCTCGGCGGCGACGGCGAGAACCAGCGGCTGCGCGGGGAGGTGGAAGCGCTGCGCGACCGGCTGGCGGTGCTGGAGCGGATCGCGGTGGAGAAGGAAAACAGCCTCGAGCGCGACATCGAGCGGCTGCGGGACAAATAATATGGGCGACCTCTCCCCTCTTTTGCTGTTCGCCGTGGCCGGCGTCGCCGCCTGGACCCTGGTGAGCCTCGCCGCCCTCAAGGCCTGGCGCGGCTGGCTGGAGGTGAAGAGGCTGGAGATCACCGGGGGCGGACGCCGCGCGGCGCCGACGGTGGACATTGCAGGGCTGAGGGCCCGCGTCCGGCGCCTCGAGGCCATCGCCAGCGGCATCGAACTCTAGCTCTTCCCCACCCCCGCTGTTAGCGGGGAGCGCATGAGCGCCCTCGACCAGGTCCATGCCGATTACGAGATGCTGGACGCGGACGACCGTTACCGGCTGCTGATCGACCTGGGCCGCGCGCTCGAGCCGATGCCGGACGCGCTCAAGACCGACGCCAGCCTGGTGCGCGGCTGCTCGGCCTCGGTGTGGCTCTACCCGGTGCCGCGCGCGGACGGGCGGCTCCATTTCCTGGCCGACAGCAACGCCGCGATCACCAAGGGCATCGTCGCCCTCGTCCTGCTCGCCGTGCAAGACCGGACGGCGGCCGAGATCGTCGCGACCGATATCGAAGGCGCGCTGGCGCCCTTCGACCTCGCCAGCCAGCTCAGCTCCAACCGCACCCAGGGCATCCCCAACATGATCGCGCTGATCCGCGAGACCGCCGCGCGGCTCGCGGCATGACCCGCGAGGAGGCGCTGGGCGGCAAGGGCTTCGACCCCGAGCGGTTCACCCAGTTCGCGAGCCGCGTCGGCCATGGCGGCGCCCTCGGCATCCTCTATGTCGGCCACGGCGAGGATTGGGTCGAGCTCGGCCTCGACTATCGCGAGGCTTTGGTCGGGGTGAGCGAGACCGGCGTGCTCGCCTCGGGGCCGATCGTCAGCCTGATGGACATGGCGACCAGCATGGCGATCTGGGTGAAGCTCGGCCGCTTCCGCCACCAGGCGACGCTGGACCTGCGCATCGACTATCTGCGGCCCGCGACGCCCGGCCGCCGCATCGTCGGCCGGGGCGAATGCTACAAGACCACGTCGAGCATCGGCTTCGTCCGGGGCATGGCGCATGACGGGGATGCGGCCGACCCGGTCGCGCACGTCACCGGGACGTTCATGTTCATCGACTGAAGCGCCTCCCCGGCTTGTGCCGGAGAGGGATCAGCCGGCGCGCCGCTCCTCGGCCTTGCGCAGGACTTCGTAGGCGGCCTGGACCTGCTGGAAGCGGGTGGCGGCTTCCGCGTCGCCGGGGGCGGCATCGGGGTGGTTGGCCTTGGCGAGGCGGCGGTAGGCGGCCTTGATTTGCTCGGAGGTCGCGTCGGTCTCGACACCGAGCACGTCGAGCGCCTTCATTTCCTCGCGCGAGCGGGTGCCGTCGCCGGAACCGCCCCAGCCATAATGGCTCGCCTGGCGGAAGCCGTCGGCGCGGCGGCGTTCCTCCGCCTCGCGCGCGGCGGCGTCCTCGGTGGAGAGGCCCTGGAAATAATTCCAGTTGCGATTGTATTCGGCGGCATGGGCCTCGCAGAAATGCCAGCGCTCCGGGCTGTGGGGCGATTTGGGCGCCGGATGGTTGCCCGGCTCCAGGCAGCCGTCGCGGTCGCACAGCCGTACCCGCGACGCCTCGCGGCTGCCGCCATAGCTGCGCCAGCGCGGAAATCCCCAATCGTTCGAACGCGTCTGCCGAGCCATGGCTGGTCCCTAGCGGGGCCCCGGCCCCGGGTGGAAGCGAAAAAGCGCCAGAGGGTCTGTAAGCCGGGTTCTGTACGCCCGAAGGCGCGGCGACCATTCCTCTAGGAGGCGGATCGCTCCGCCCCTCCAGCAACCAACCCGGGCGACGAGCCGGAACAGGCCCATGTGCCGCCCCTATTCGGTCTTGCTCCCGGTGGGGTTTGCCGTGCCGGCGCCCGTTACCGGGTCCGCGGTGGGCTCTTACCCCACCCTTTCAACGTCACAGGGCCGAAGCCGTTGCGACCTGCTTTCTGTGGCACTTTCCCTGAGCCAGAAATCGCTCTCTGGCCCGCCGGACGTTATCCGGCACCGTTGTTCCGTGGAGCCCGGACTTTCCTCGCGCGCTTCAAGAAGCGCCCGCGGTCGCCCGACCCTCTGGCCCGGCCTCTCTAGTCGTCGCCGCGCGGCTTGGGAAGCAGCAGGCCGAGCAGGATGGCGCGGCACTCGCCGTCGATCGCGCCGTCGACCAGCTCGGGCCGGAAACGGCGCTGGAAGGCGGTCACCGCCGCCTGCCCGTCGCGGACGTCGTAGCCGAAGCGCTCGAGCGCGAGCAGGAAGCCGCCGTCGGTCCAGCGCGGGTCCATCAGGTTCTTGGTCGGGCGCGGCAGAGCGAGGCGCAACCTGGCCAGCCGGTGCCAGGGAAACAGCTCGCCCGGATCCTGCTTGCGGGCCGGGGCGATGTCGGAATGGCCGACGACGTTGCCGCGGGTGATGGCGTGGCGCGCGACGATGTCGGCGACGAGCGGGATTAGCGCGTCGATCTGCTCCTCGGGAAAGGGACGGTAGCCGAATTCGTGGCCGGGATTGACGATCTCGATGCCGATGCTGGCGGAATTGATGTCGGTGACGCCCCGCCACCAGGAGCGGCCGGCGTGCCAGGCCCTTTTGTCCTCGGCGACGAGGCGGAGGATCTGGCCGTCCTCGGCGACGAGATAATGGGCGGAGACCTTGGCGGCCGGATCCTTGAGGCGCGCGATCGCGCCGGCCGCGTCGGGCATGCCCGTATAATGGAGGACGAGCATCGTCACGGGCAGGGCGCGCTCGTCGAAATTGGGCGAGGGGCTGTCGACGATCTCGCTCATCTTGCCTTTCCAACCCGCGCGGGGGGCCGGCGTCAAGAGGCGGCGGCGGCGCGGAAGGTGGAGCGGGCGGCGGGGAGGTAGAGCCCGCGGCAATCGGGATCGGACACGAAATCGCCGCTCTGGCCGATCACCGTCTCGCCGGCGCCGAGCATCAGCACGGTGTCGGGCATGGCCGCGGAAGCTAGCCGGGCGAAGGCCTCGCGCCGCACCGGGTCCGAGAAATAGAGGAGGACGTTGCGGCACAGGATGATGTCGAAGCGGCCGGGGCGCGGGGGAGCGTCGACGATGCTGCGCACCTGGAAATCGACACGCGCGCGGATTTCCGGCGCGATCTGCCACGACGCGCCGGGGCGCTCCTCGAACCAGCGCATCATCTGGGTGACGGCGAGGCCGCGCTGTACCTCGAACTGGGAGTAGATTCCGTCGCGGGCGCGCTCGATCGCGGCGCGCGAGACGTCGGTGGCGACGATCTCGACCGTCCAGCCCGACCAGCGCAAGGTCTGCTCTGCAAAGCGCATGGCGATCGAATAGGCTTCCTGGCCGGTCGAGCAGCCGGCGCACCAGATGGCGAGCTTCCTCTCGGCCGCGCGCGCGCGTTCGAGGCGGGCGAGCGCCGGGCCGAGCAATTGGTCGAAGCTCGGCCGGTCGCGGTAGAAGAAGGTCTCGTTGTTGAGCAGCGCCTCGACGACCGCCTCGGACAGCTCCGAGCGGCCCGCGCCGACGAGGGCGCCGGCGAGCGCGTCGAGCCCGGACAGGCCGCGCTCCTTCATCACCGGCTGCAGCGCCGTCTCGATCCGCCAGCGGCGGGCATGGCCGAGCTGCTGGCCGGTCCGCGCCTCGAGCAAGGCGGAGAGGATGCGCGTCGCGCCGTCGCTCACGACTCGGCTCCGGCGCGCTCGGCGATCCGCGCGGCAAGCTCGGCCGGGGGCAGGATCGCCGCGGCCAGGCCCGCTTCGGCGACGGCGCGCGGCATGCCCCAGACCGCGGAGCTGGCGCGATCCTGGACCAGTATCTCGCCTTCCTTCGCGGCGAGGGCGCGGGCGCCGGCGAGGCCGTCGCGGCCCATGCCGCTCATCACCACGCCAAGGCCAGCGCGGCCGTAGATCGCCGCGACCGCTTCGAGCGTCACGTCCACCGAAGGGAGGCAGCCGCTCGGGGCGGGAGCGGGATCGAGGATGGCGATGACCTTGCCGCCGCGCCGCTGCAGCGAGAGGTGGGCGTCGCCCGGCGCGAGCAGAATTTCGTCGGGCTTGAGCGGAATCCCCTCTTCCGCGACCCGCACCGCGCGGCCGGACAGGCTTTCAAGCTGGCGGGCGAAGAAAGGCATGAACAGCGCCGGAAGGTGCTGGGCGACGAGGATCGGCGCGCCGATGCGCGGCGGCAAGGCCTTGAGAAGCTCGCCGATGGCGTGGAGGCCGCCGGTGGAGGCGCCGAGCGCCACGCAGCCGAGCCGGGCCTCGGACGGACGGCGCAGCGGCACGCTCGCGGGCGCGGGCGGCTCGACCGGGGCGGGCTCCGCGAGGCGGCGGATGCGCTCGGCGAGCACGGCGGAGAAGCGCCCGCCGAAATTCTGCGCGCCGGGCTTGGGCAAGGTGTCGGCGGCGCCGAGGCCGAGCGCCCTCACGGTCGCTTCCGCCCCGTCCTCGCAGAGGCAGGAGACGACCAGCACCCGCGCGCCGCGCCCGGCGGCGAGCAGGCGCGGCAGCGCGTCGAGGCCGGTGGTGCCCGGCATCTCGACGTCGAGCAGGATGAGATCGACCCGGGTGACGGCGAGCCGCTCCAGCGCCTCGCTGGCGCTCGACGCCTCGGCGACGACGTGGAAATCGGGCTGGGCGGCGAGCATGCGCGAGAGAACGGCCCGCGCGACGGCCGAATCGTCGACGACGAGGAGACGGATCGGCCTCGCCACGGGGCCAGCGTCCGCGTCCCCCGCCCGCGCGGCGGCGGCGGGCGGGCTCACGCGACCCCGACGATCTGCAATTTGCTGGCGAGGGTCTCGCGATCGAAAGGTTTCATCACATATTCGTCGGCGCCCGCGTCTATGGCGGCGCGGATATGGGCGGCGTCGTTCTCGGTGGTGCAGAAAACCACCTTCGGCGCGGCTCCGCCTTCGCGTTGGCGCAGGTTCCTCAGGAACTCCATGCCGCCCATCACCGGCATGTTCCAGTCGAGGAGCACGACGTCGGGCATGCGGCCGTCGCAGCGCTCGAGCGCCTCGCGGCCGTCCTCGGCCTCGTCGACGGCGAAGTCGAGCGTCTCCAGGATGTGGCGGGCGACCTTCCGGATCACCTTGGAATCGTCGACGATGAGGCAGCTCTTCATGTCAGCCCTCTTGAGTGGCGCCGGAAACGGGGTAGCGCGAAGAAGTAAGCGGGGCCTTAAGGCCGGTCATGCCGCTTCCACATTAGCGGCGGGGCCGGCGACGAGCGCGGCGACGTCGAGCAGCAGCAGCAGGTCACCGTCCGCCTCGACGCAGCCTTCGGCGGCGCGCGACCAGCCGGGACCGGTGCGAGCCGGCACCCGGCGCGGCGCGCCGGCGGCCTCGACCACGTCCTCGACGCTGTCGACCAGCAAGGCGTAGGGATGGCCGTCGACGACGGCGAGCACGGCGTCGCGGGCCGGCGCGGTGCCCGGCGGCAGGCCGAGCGCGGCGCGACTGTCGATGACGGTGACGACCCGGCTGCGCAGCGCGGAGAGGCCGCCGACATGGGGCGCCGCCCCGGGCACCGGCGTCAGGCCCTCGATCTCGACCACGGCCTCGATCGCCGCGGCCGGCAAGGCGACGCGCTCGCCGGCGATGTGGACGATGAGCAGCAAGCGGTTCATCGGCGTCCCTTCGCGAGGGCGCCGAGGATGGCGGCGCGGTCGTAGCGGTGCAGGCTGTCGTCCTTGCGGCCCGAAGGCTCGAGCGTGTCGCGAAGGCGCAGGATGCGGGCGGCCGAAGCGGGCGCGGGGTCCGCCGCGGCGCCGAGGATGGCGACCTCCGCGCCGACAGCGTCGGGGTCGCCGGGCGCGACGACGCGGTAGCCGGCCGATTCGACCAGCGGCCGCAGGATCGTCTCCATGAACGGATCGCCCTCGGGCAGCACGCAGACCGGCCGCGTGCCGCTGGCCGGCGCGGCGTGGCGGGCGAACAGCCAGTGGAGATCGAGCATTTCGGCCTGCGCGTCGCCGACGCGGCAGACGCCGCTCACTTCGCCGGTGGAGGCGGCGGGCACGATGTCGGGGGCGAGGCGGAGCATGTCGACCACTTCCTCGACCGCATAGCCGAGGTCGACCCGGCCGTCGGTGAGGCGGAGCACCCGAACGGCACGGCCGGGCGGCGCATCGCAGCCTTCGAGCGGGAGCAAAGTGTCGCCGAGGCTGACGTTGAGCCGGCCGCCGGTGGCGGCGACCGCTTCAGGGGGAACGTCCTCGATCCGCTCGACGGCGGCGATCGGCACGAGGCGGAGCGGTCCGGCGAGGCTGCGGACCAGCAGCCAGGTCTCGCCGCGATCGGCGCGCACGGTCTCGGCGGCCTCCTCGCTCTCGGCGATCGGAGTGGCGCCGGCGCGGGCGGCGAGGCCGGGCGGGTCGAGCAGCAGGATCGGCTTGCCGTCGTCGGCGAGCGTCGTGCCCGCATAGAGGCCGGCGGCCATCACGGCCGGCGCGGCCGGTTTCACCACCAGCTCCTCATGGTCGTGGACCGTGGAGACGGCGAGCGCGAAGCGGCCGCCGCCGCCGAGCTTGAGCACGACGAGGCTGCGATCCTCCTCGGACGCGGGCTCGGCGCCGGTCAGGCTGGCAAGGCAGACGAGCGGCATGCGCCGGTCGCGGATGGTGGCGATGGCGGCGGCGGCGAGCCGCTCGATCCGCGCGCCGCCGCCCCGCACCCGCACGATCTCCTCGATCGCCGAGCGGGGGATGGCGAAGGTCTGGCCGCCGGCGCCGACGGTCAAGGCGGGGATGATGGTGAGGGTGAGCGGCACGCGCAGGGTGAGCAAAGTCCCCTCCCCCGGCCGGCTGTCGATCTCGACCAGCCCGCCGATCCGCTCGACGTTGGCGCGCACCACGTCCATGCCGACGCCGCGGCCGGAGAGGGCGGTGACTTCGCGCGCCGTCGAGAGGCCCGGCTCGAAGACCAAAGCGGTCTTCGCCGCCGGGAGCAAGGCCGCCGCCCGCTCGGGCGTGAGCAAGCCGGCGGCGATCGCCTTGGCGACGAGTCGATCGCCGTCGATGCCGCTGCCGTCGTCGCCGATGCAGATCAATATCTGGTTGCCGGCCTGGCGGGCCGAAACCTCAAGCCTGCCGGTCTCCGCCTTGCCCGCGGCGCGCCGCGCCTCCGGGGCTTCGATGCCGTGGTCGACGGCGTTGCGCAGGATGTGGGTGATGGGATCGCGGATCGATTCGATCATCTCGCGGTCGAGCTCGACGTCGCCGCCGTCGACGGCGAGGCGGACCTTCTTGCCGGTCTCGGCGGCGAGGTCGCGGACCAGGCGGGGCAGCGCCGAGAAGAGGTTGTCGATCCGCTGCATGCGGGTGCGGGTGATGGCGTCGCGCAGATCGGCGATGCAGGCCGAGACGCGTTCGAAGCAGGCGCCGACTTCCGCCCCGGCCTTGCCGTCGCGCAGGCGCCGGGCGAGCTCGTTGCGGGCGAGCACGAGGTCCGAGACGCCGCTCATCATCGAATCGAGCAGGTCGACGGGGAGGCGGATGGTGCGCACCGGCGCGATCCGGGCCTGTGCCGGCTCGGGCGCGGCGGGCGAAGGCGCGGAGCCGCCGGCGCCGAGCGCCTCGATCAGCGCCTCGTCGTCGAGGCTGGTGGGGGCTTCGCCGTCCTCGAGCGCCTGGACCAGCTCGCCGAGCCGGTCGATCGCGGCGAGGACGGCGCCGACCAGAGAGGCGTCGGCGGTACGGATGCCGGAACGGACCGCGGCGAGCGCGTCCTCGGCGGCGTGGCCGAGGGCGGTGATGCGCGGCAGATCGAAGAAGCCGCTATTGCCCTTGACGGTGTGGACGAAGCGGAAAATGGCGTCGAGCCGCTCGCGGTCGCCCGGCGCGGCTTCCCAGGCGACGATCTCGCCCGAAAGCGCCTCGAGCATCTCGCGCGTCTCGGCGATGAATTCGGTGACCAGATCGTCCATCCGGGCCGGTATGGCCGCCGATGGTTAAGAAGGCGTTTACTTGTGGGGATCAGGCCGCCGGCAGGCTGGCGCCGATCAGCAGCACGCCGCCTTCCTCGGCGACCTGGATCTGGCCGCCGGTCTCTTCGACCAGGCAATGGGCGAGCCAGGCGGCGGCGGCGCGGGGGGCGAGCGCGGTCTCGTCGACGTCGCCGACCAGCACCTTCTTGAGCTCCGGGTCGAGGACGATGCGGGGCCCGTCGGCGCGCACGACGATGTCGAGGCCGGCCTCGTGCTTCTCGGCGCCGACGTCGAGCCGCCCGCCCCTCACCAGAGCGTCGCCGGCGATGAGGACGAGGTTGAGCAGCACCTTCAGCGCCGACTTGCCCATGGTCGGCTCGTCGACCATCCAGCCCAATTGGATGCGGCCGTCGGCGCCGAACAGCCCCTCGATCGCCACCCGCGCCTCGCGCGTGTCGACCTCGTCGGCGAAGCCGCCGGCGGCGCCGAAGGCCAGGCGGAAGAATTTGAGCTTGTTGGCGCTGGTCCGCGCGCTCTCGGCGAGCAGATCGAGGCAGCGGGCGCGCATCTCCGGATCATGCTCGTCGCCGAGCAATTCGATGCCGTTGTTGAGCGCGCCGACCGGCGAGAGCAGGTCGTGGCAGAGGCGCGAACAGAGCAGGCTCGCGAATTCGTGGGATTTCATGCGCGGATCGGCCCCCGTTCTGGCGTCCGCCCCTAATGGCGGCATGGGATTCGAGTTGCAAGGCGAGGGTGGGGTTCGTGGGCGGGGGGCGGTGTTGGTGGGGAGCTTCGACCGGCGGCGGGGGGCATGGGATTCGACCGCAACCCGTCATGCCAGCAACGGCTGGCATCCAGGCGGAGCCTCCGGCGGCGGTGTGCATGGAGATTCGGCATGGGCCCCAGCCTTCGCTGGGGCGACGCGACTGGCCACCCGTCATGCCGGCGAAGGCTGGCATCCATGCGGAGCCTCCGGCGGCGGTGTGCGCGGGGATTCAGCATGGGCCCCAGCCTTCGCTGGGGCGACGTGATTAGCCACCGTCATGCCAGCGAAGGCTGGCATCCATGCGGAGCCTCCGGCGGCGGTGTGCGCGGGGATTCAGCATGGGCCCCAGCCTTCGCTGGGGCGACGGGTAAGGGCCAGCGACGGGGTATCTTGATATCCGCTGGCCTCGCCCCACATCGGCTGTCCAATGATCCGGGGGGACAGCATCATCGACGCGACGATCGCCGAGGAAGCGGCCGGCTGGCGGCTCGACCGCGCGCTCGCGGCGGCGGTGCCGACCTTGTCGCGCGAGCGGCTGAAGGCGCTGATCTCGAGCGGGCGGGTGAGCGGCCCGGCCGGCCCCGTCCGCGATCCCGCCGCCAAGGCGCTGCCCGGCGGCTACGCGGTCACCATTCCCGAGCCGACGCCCGCCCATAACGAAGCGCAGGACATCGCGCTCGACGTCGTCTTCGAGGACGATCATCTGCTCGTCGTCGACAAGCCCGCGGGCATGGTCGTCCACCCGGCGGCGGGCAATTTCGACGGGACCCTGGTCAACGCCCTCCTCCACCATTGCGCCGGACGCCTGTCGGGGATCGGCGGGGTGGCGCGGCCGGGGATCGTCCACCGCATCGACAAGGACACTTCGGGGCTGCTGGTCGTCGCCAAGACCGACCGCGCCCACGAAGGCCTCGCCGCGCAATTCGCCCGGCACAGCATCGACCGGCGCTATCTCGCGATCGTCGCGGGCGTGCCGGTGCCGCCGAGCGGCAAGGTCGACGCCCCCCTCGCCCGCTCTTCGGCCAACCGGCAGAAGATGGCGATCGTCGAGGGGCGCGGCAAACGGGCGGTCACGCATTATGCGCTGGTGACGCCGCTGCGCGATTCGGCGCTGGTCGAATGCCGGCTGGAGACGGGGCGGACGCATCAGGTGCGCGTCCACATGACCGCGCTCGGCCATCCCTTGCTCGGCGACCCGGTCTACGGCCGGACCCGGCCGGCGCATCGCGAGTTGTTGAAAAGGTTGGGTTTTGCCCGGCAGGCCCTGCACGCCGCCGAGCTCGGTTTCGTCCACCCCGCGACGGGTGAAACCTTGTCGTTCAAAAGCGCCGTTCCGTCCGATATGCAGGAACTGTTAAGCGCGCTATCGCTATAGGTAAGCAAACGGTCCGGCAAAAACACAACATCGCCGGGCCCAGGGAGTGAGAAGAAAAGATGGCCAGCGGAAGAAACGTGGCGACGATTCCCGCCATGAGCGGCGAGGCGGGCCTCAACCGCTACCTCGCCGAGATCAAGAAATTCCCGATCCTCGCTCCCGAGGAAGAGTTCATGCTCGCCAAGCGCTGGTCCGAGCACCAGGACACCGACGCCGCGGCGAAGCTGGTCAACTCGCACCTGCGCCTCGTCGCCAAGATCGCGATGGGCTATCGCGGCTACGGCCTGCCGGTCAGCGAGCTGATCTCGGAAGGGAATATCGGCCTGATGCAGGGCGTGAAGAAGTTCGAGCCCGACCGCGGCTTCCGCCTCGCCACCTATGCGATGTGGTGGATCCGCGCCTCGATCCAGGAATTCATCCTGCGCTCGTGGAGCCTGGTCAAGATGGGCACGACGGCGGCCCAGAAGAAATTGTTCTTCAACCTGAGGCGGATGAAGAACCAGATCGAGGCGTTCGAGGACGGCGACCTGAAGCCCGAGGACGTCACCAAGATCGCCACCCACCTCGGCGTCACCGAGGAGGACGTCGTCTCGATGAACCGCCGCATGGCGATGGGCGGCGACACCAGCCTCAACGTGCCGCTGCGCGAGGACGGCGAAGGGACTTGGCAGGACTGGCTGGTCGACAGCGAGCCGCTGCAGGACGAGCGCGTCGCCGAGGCGCAGGAAAGCCGGGTGCGGCACGAATTGCTGGTCGAGGCGATGCAGAGCCTCAACGAGCGCGAGAAGCACATCCTCACCGAGCGGCGCCTGACCGACGAGCCGAAGACGCTGGAGGAGCTCAGCCAGGTCTACGACGTCAGCCGCGAGCGCATCCGCCAGATCGAGGTCCGCGCCTTCGAGAAGCTCCAGAAGGCGCTGATGAGCCTGGCCGGCGAGCGGCGGCTGCTGCCGGCGGCGTGATACCCGTTCGTCATTCCGGCGCAGGCCGGAATCCATGACCATGGTCGTGCGAGGCTTCGGACCGCGGCGTTCATGGATGCCGGATCAAGTCCGGCATGACGGTTCGAGACGATCATGCCCGGTCTCTTCCGGTCGCAATGCGAGCGGCTAGAACGGGTCTGGCGGGGCGGGCATGATCCGACAGTCGCCGCGGGCCGACCTTTCGAGTTCCTCTCGCGCGAACCTGCGTGCGGTGGCGAGCTTTTCCGCGAGCTGGAGCCGGGCCTCGATGACCACATCAGGAGCGGCCGCCCGGCTCGGGCCGAAGCTCAGCCTTAATTTCCCACTCCTTGCGATCGCTTCGACACAGGCAGACGTGGCGTAGCCGTGCTGGCTGAAGACCGAGGCGAACGCGACGGGTCCCGGCATACGCAATGGAGGCCAGTAGCCGCCTGCCGTGTGAGAGAGGATCGGCCCTTCCCCGCAGACGAGGGTGATATTCATCGGCTCGTAGGCGCGGCCATCGCGCTGCCTCACGTCGAAATTCAAAAAACCGATGTAGGGGCCGCGGGGGCTATCGATGTTCGCGATGGTCAACCGGATCGGCTGGGCGCGGACCTCAACGCCACGCGCCTGAACAGCTCCGGGTGGGACCGTATAATCAAGGGTGAAATCAGGAGTGCCTGCCATAAGATATTCGGTGAGGGCAAACCCATCCCCGATATCGATCGACGGGTGCGTGCCGCAATAAGGCGACAGCGGTGCTGCCGCCACGGTCGGAAGCATTCCAAGAAGAGCGAGATGGCGAATTTTTCCGACCACGTCCCCAGTCCCTAACGCCCATCTAGCGCGAGCCGATTCATCGGAAAAGGGCGTTTACATCCCGCGAGCAAGGCGAAGTGGGCATGACGCCGCGCTGCGCTTCTCCTAGAGAGCGCCCATGGCACGGGTAAGGGCACGAGCGCACGGCCGCCGCCGCGGGTGGTTCGGGCGGACGGTCGTCTGGATCGTGCGGATCGTCTTCGGGTTCGTCTTGCTCAGCCTGCTGTGGGTGGCGCTCTACAAGTTCGTGAACCCGCCTTTCACCCTGACCATGCTCGGCGACACGCTCGAGGGTCGGCAGGTCGACCAAGCGTGGATGCCGATCGAGCGGATCGACCGCGACATGGCGCGCGCCGCGATCGCCGCCGAGGACAGCAAATTCTGCTCGCACTGGGGCTTCGACCAGGATTCCATCGCTGCGGCGATGAAGCGCAACGCGCGCGGCGGCTCGGTGATCAGGGGCGGCTCGACGATCAGCCAGCAGACCGCGAAGAACGCCTTCCTGTGGCAAGGCGGCGGCTATGTGCGCAAGGGGATCGAGGCCTGGTTCACCCTGCTGATCGAGAACATCTGGGGCAAAAGGCGGATCATGGAGGTCTATTTGAACCTCGCCGAGACCGGCATCGGCACCTACGGCGCCAATGCGGGCGCGCTGCGCTATTACGGGCACGACGCCTCCAGCCTCAGCCGCGTCGAGGCGGCGCGGATCGCCGCCGTCTTGCCGCTGCCCAAGAAACGCGGGGCGGTGGCGCCCCAAGGCTTCACCCGGCGCTATGGCAACATGATCGCCGCGCGCGAGGGGGTGGTGGCGCGCGACGGGCTCGACGCCTGCGTCTATGCCGGACAAGCGGCGCCGGCGGAACGGCCCGAACCGGCCGCGCCGGCCGCGCCGAAGCCCGCGAAGAGGGAAGCACCCAGGCCCGTGCCGGTGGCCCCGTTGCCGGGCGAGGAGCTGGAGCAGCCGCAGGCGGCGGTGCCGGCTCCGGCTCCGGCTCCGGCGGGCGAGGCGCCTGAGGGCAACCAGGGCTGATCGTACGGCGGGGGCTCCGGCGGCGGCCGCATCCGTCATGCCAGCGAAGGCTGGCATCCATGCCGAGCCTCCGGCGGCAGCGTGCATGGGGATTCGGCATGGGCCCCAGCCTTCGCTGGGGCGACGTGATGGGCTCCCCGTCATGCCAGCGAAGGCTGGCATCCATGCGGAGCCTCCGGCGGCGGGATGCATGGAGATTCAGCATGGGCCCCAGCCTTCGCTGGGGCGACGGGGGTAGGCGACCCGGCTAGAAAGGCATCTTGAAGCCGGGGGGGAGTTGCAGGCCGCCCGTCACCCCTTCCATGGCGCCGCGGGCGGCTTCGTCGGCCTTGGCGCGGGCGTCGTTGAGGGCGGCGGCGACGAGATCCTCGACCATCTGCTTCTCGGACGGCGCGAGCAGGCTCTCGTCGATCTCGACGGCGATGACCCGGCCCTTGGCGCTGGCGCGGATGCGGACCAGGCCGCCGCCCGACGCGCCCTCGACCTCGACCTTGTCGAGATCCTCGTTGGCCCGCATCAATTTGGCCTGGGCTTCCTGCGCCATTTTCATGATGTCGTCGAAATTCGGCATGTCTACTGGCTCCGTTGATCGGCGTGCCTGTAGCCCGCCAGCTCGGCGCCTGGAAAGGCCTCGAAGGCGGCCCGCACCATCGGCGCGTCGAGCACCTCGCGGCGGAGGCGATCGGCCTCGGTCTTCTCCTGATCGAGCAAGGTGGGCTGTGCTTCCCCGTCGGAGGAGGAGACGCGCCAGACCGCGCCGGTCAGCGCCTTGAGGATCGCGCCGAGCTCACGAGCGAAATCGCCGGCGAGCGGCTTGACCGGCTTCACCACCAGCTCGCCGGGCGCGTAGCGGACCAGGCCGCAATAATCGTGGAGCTGCTGGGCGAGGTGCGGCTTGCCGCTCGTGGCGAGCAAGTGGACGAGCGCCGCGAAGGTCTCGGGCGCCTCGGCCGACGCGCTTGGCCCCGCCGGCGGCGCCGAAGCGGAGGGCGCGCGGGCGGGAACCGCGCCGCTCGCCAGCCGCTCGAGCAAGGCGGCGGGATCGGGCAGCTCGGAGGCATGGATGACGCGGAGCAAAGCCATCTCGGCGGCCTCGAGCGGCATCGGCGCGGCATGGACCTCGGCCAAGCCCTTCAGCAGCAATTGCCAGAGGCGGTGGATCGCGGCGTAGGAGAGGCCGCTTGCCCATTCGGCATAGGCCTCGCGCTCCTCGGCCGACTGGGCGGGATCGTCGGCGCCGCCGACTTTCGCGCGGGTGATGCCGTGGACGCTCTCGAGCAGGCCGCGCAGCACCGCCAAGGGCTCGACGCCGAGATCGTATTGATCGCGCAGCGCGGCGAGCGAGGCCCGCGCCTCGCCGGCGAGGAGCAGGCCGAGCAGCTTGCGGATCGCGCCGCGATCGGAGAGGCCGAGCATCGTCCTCACCTGGTCGGCACTGACGCCGCCGGCGCCGTGGGCGATCGCCTGGTCGAGGATCGAGAGGCCGTCGCGGGCCGAGCCTTCGGCGGCGCGGGCGATCAAGGCGAGCGCCTCGGCCTCGACCTCGACCCCTTCGAGGCGGGCGACCTCGGCGAAATGGGCGGCGAGCGTCTCGGCCGGGATGCGGCGCAGGTCGAAGCGCTGGCAGCGCGACAGGACGGTGACCGGGACCTTGTTGACCTCGGTCGTCGCGAACAGGAACTTGACGTGGGGGGGCGGCTCCTCGAGCGTCTTCAGCAGCGCATTGAAGGCGTTCTTCGACAGCATGTGGACTTCGTCGATGATGTAGACCTTGTAGCGCGCCGAGACGGCCGCGTAGCGCACCGCCTCGATGATCTCGCGCACATCGTCGACGCCGGTGTGCGAGGCGGCGTCCATCTCGACCACGTCGATATGGCGGCCTTCGGCGATGGCGCGGCAGGGCTCGCACACCCCGCACGGGTCGATCGTGGGCCCGCCCTGCCCGTCCGGGCCGACGCAGTTCAGCGCCTTGGCGATGAGGCGGGCGGTCGAGGTCTTGCCGACGCCGCGCACCCCGGTGAGCAGGAAGGCGTGGGCGAGCCGGTCGCGGCGGATCGCATTGCCGAGCGTGCGCACCATCGCGTCCTGGCCGATCAAAGCGTCGAAGCTCTGCGGCCGGTACTTGCGGGCGAGGACGCGATAGGGCTGGGCGCGGGCCGGCTGGGGCGGCTCGTCGAGGCCGAGGCCGAAAGCGTCGTCGGGGGAATCGGGAGGCATGAAAGCGAGCCTAGATCAGCCGCGCACCGGGCGCCAGCGGCGGCGAATAGGGATTGCGAACGAAAGGTGAATTTTTTGCTTGCGCAATAGGGGTTCGTTTGAGAACATAGCACGAATCGCAGAGATGCGACTCGGGCTCTTTGACATCGTGAAGAGAGGAAAAGCGGCGGCGGCCGGCGGCGCCGGCATGTCCGGGCGGCGGCGCAGCGCCTGCCAACGGCGGCGCCTGCTATCGGTGCCCGCTATCGGTGTGCTTTGGCGCGGTGGGAGCCGGAACGACCCGGAGCGAAATCGTTACGGCTGCTTCCTTCCGGATCTGACCGGGTTGGCGACAACTCCGTCCGCCCGACTCCCGCGGCGCATATGGGGGAGAAGCGGCGCAGAGGCAAGATCAGGGAAGGTAGTTCTCCGGGTCCATCCGGTCGTGGAGAATTCGCGCGACCAGCAGCCTGTCCTCCTGAACGACGACGAATGCCACGTGCGACTTGTACACCGCACGGCGATAGCGATCGCTTCCTTCCTTGTTGAGTTGCAGGCGGTGCCGGTGCGTCGGGAGTTCCTTCAGAAAGACGCGGAGCCCGGCGACATAGCGCTCCGCCTGCTCCCGGCCGAAATTTTCAAACGTGTACCAAGTGATTCCGTCGAGGTCGCGATCCGCGTCCTCAGTTAGAACGATGCGCAAGCCAGCGGCTCCTGGCACCGTCGATGATCTCGTCGATGCTGCGATCGCTTATTCCGCTTGCCTCACCTTCGAGAAGCAGCCGCTCCAGCTCGTCGCGGGCGCGCTGCCGGTCGCGAAGCATGTCGCGAACGAGATCGGCTGCATCGACATAGCGCCCCGCAGCGAGCTCCGCCTCCACGAAGTCCTGCAGCTCACGGGGAAGATCGATATGCAAGGTGGCCATGGCAGGATCAGAACTCAGCTTCGGTGCGGAGTCAACGCATGGAGTCAACGCATTCGGCCCGAAACCGTTCTCAACGCCCCTGCATGTTCCTGGCGCCGCCCGGCATGCGGACGGTGAGCGTTTCCAGCGCGTCGGAGAGGAATATCTGGCAGGCCAGGCGCGAGGTGCGGGTGACGTCGAAAGCGAGGTCGAGCAGGTCGTCTTCCTCCTCGCTGGCCGGGGGCAAGCGGGCGAAATCCTCCGCGGCGACGATGACGTGGCAGGTCGAGCAGGCCATCTGGCCCTCGCACGTCCCTTCGAGCGGCTGGCCGGCGGCCTGGGCGACGTCGAGCAGGCGCTCCCCGGCCGGAGCGTCGACCTCGCGCACCGAAGCGCCGTCGGCGGCGACGAAGCGAACCCTGGTCATGCCGCGAAGCTCAGCTGGCGGCCGGCGGCGGCGTCGATGAGGGCGAGCGCGCGGAGCAGATCGTCCTCCCGCGTGTAGCGGCCGAAGCCGAGGCGGATGCTGGCACGCGCCTCGCGATCGGCGAGGCCCAGAGCGGCGAGGACGTGGCTGGGGCGGCCCGAGCCGCTGGCGCAGGCCGAGCCCGCGGAGAAGGCCACTTCGCGGACCTCGGAGACCAGGCGGGCGGCATCGACCCCGTCGCGGCGCAGGTTGAGGTTGCCGTGGTAGCGATGCTCGGCGGAGCCGTTCAGCGTCCAGCCGGGCATCGCCTCGCGGGCAAGGCCCCACAGGCGCTCGACATGGGGGCCGTCCGCGCCGAGCAAAGCCGCCGCCGCGCCGAAGCCCGCGCACAGAGCCGGCGAAAGCGTGCCCGAGCGCAGGCCGCCTTCCTGGCCGCCGCCGTGCATGAACGGCTCGAGCTCGACGCCGCGGCGGACCCAGAGCGCGCCGACGCCTTTTGGGCCGTGGATCTTATGGGCCGAGACGGCGACGAGGTCGCAGGCTTCGAGCGGGAGCGGCACGCGGCCCAAGCCCTGGACGGCGTCGCAGAAGACGAGGGCGCCCTGGGCGCGGGCGATGCGGGCGATCTCGGCGACCGGCTGGACCACGCCGATCTCGTTGTTGACCAGCATCGCCGCGACCATTCCGGTGGTTTCACCGATTGTGTCCGCCAGCCTGTCCGTGGCGGCCAGCCCGTCGGCGGCGACAGGGAGCAGCTGGACGTCGAACGGCTGCGTCTGCTCGAGCGACGCAGCGCTATCC
>JBJMTY010000172.1:0-9514 GCA_045811445.1 Allosphingosinicella sp.
CACGCCGTCGGGCTTGGGATAGTCGATCGGGCGGACGAGGTCCTTCCGCCACAGCGACTTGTGGTCGGGATGGTGGCGCATGGTGAACGGCAGGCCGATCTTGATGTAGCGCATCCACATGTCGATGCCGGCCAGCAACGTGCCCGCGGTGCCGCCGAACTTCGCCACCATCGGCTCGACGTTGCGGACCATCTTCAATTCTGCAGCGACCCAGCTCGCGCGCAGGCTTTCCTCATAGGCGGCGAGAGTGTCGCCGGCGCGGTCGGCCGAGATCGCGGCGAAGGCGGCCTCGGCGGCGAGCATGCCCGACTTCATCGCGGTGTGGCTGCCCTTGATGCGCGGCACGTTGACGAAGCCCGCCGAGCAACCGATCAGCGCCCCGCCTGGAAAGGCGAGCGTCGGCACGGCCTGCCAGCCGCCCTCGTTGATCGCCCGCGCGCCGTAGGAGACGCGGCGCCCGCCCTCCAGCACCTCGCGGATCGCCGGATGCTGCTTCCAGCGCTGGAACTCCTCGAACGGCGAGAGATAGGGGTTGCGGTAGTTGAGCGCGACGACGAAGCCGAGCGCGACTTGTCCGGCCGCCTGGTGGTAGAGAAAGCCGCCGCCCCACGCGTCGTCGAGCGGCCAGCCCTGGGTGTGGACGACGCGGCCGGGCACATGCTTGTCGGGGTCGATGTCCCAAAGCTCTTTCAGCCCGATGCCATAGACTTGCGGCTCGCAGTCGCGGTCCAGTTCGAAGATGCGCTTCAATTCCTTGGTGAGATGGCCGCGCGCGCCTTCGGCGAAGAGAGTGTAGCGGCCGTGCAGCTCCATGCCGGGCTGGTAATCGGGCCGGTGGGTGCCGTCGCGGGCGACGCCCATGTCGCCGGTGGCGACGCCCTTCACCGAGCCGTCCTCGTCGAACAATATTTCCGCCGCCGCGAAGCCGGGGAATATCTCCACGCCCAGCGCCTCGGCCTGGCCGGCGAGCCAGCGGCAGAGGTTGCCGAGGCTCAACGTGTAGGTGCCCTTGTTGTGCATGAAGGGCGGCGTGAAGATGTGCGGCAGCGCGTATTTCTTGTTCGCGGTCAGCACCCAATGGTGGTTCTCGGTGACCGGCACGGTCAGCGGGCTGTCGAGCTCGCGCCAGTTGGGGAGCAATTCGTCGAGGGCGCGCGGGTCGACGACCGCGCCCGAGAGGATGTGGGCGCCGACCTCGGACCCCTTTTCGAGGATGCAGACCGAAAGGTCGCGCCCCGCTTCCGCGGCGAGCTGCTTCAGGCGGATCGAAGCGGCGAGGCCAGCCGGGCCCGCGCCGACGATCACCACGTCGTAGGGCATCGACTCCCGTTCCGCCATCGAACCGCTCCTGTCGTCGCACCCAGCCAACGCCTCGCCAGATAGAGGCGTCTTTTCCGGTTGACCAGCCCGCCGCGAGGGGAGTCTCTGGGAGGAATGGAGCGGGAAAACCACGATTTCGGCGCCGAGGCGGCAAGCCTCCTGCAATGGTGGAGCGACGCCGGCGTCGACGTGACGCTCGGCGAGGCGCCGCGCGACTGGCTGAAGCCGGACGCGAAGCGCGAAGCGGCGGCGCCGGCGGCGGCTCCGGTTCCCGCCGGCGAAGCCCTCCCCGACCAGCTTCCTTTGTTCCGCGCCTGGCTGGCGGAGAGCGACGCTTTGCCCTTCGCCGCGCCGGCCGCGCCGCGCGTGTGCCCGGCGGGCGATCCCGCCTCGGGCCTGATGATCGTCACCGACATGCCGACCGGCGAGGATTGCGCCGCCGGCACCCTGATCGCGGGGGAGGCGGGACGGCTGTTCGACCGCATGCTCGCGGCGATCGGCCGCAGCCGCGAGACGGTCTACCTCGCCGCTCTGTCCTGCCTGCGCTCGCCGGACGGGCGGCTCGGCGGCGCCAGCGTGCAGCAATGCGCGACGCTCGCCCGCCACCATGCCGGGCTCGTCCAGCCGCGCGCCCTGCTGATTTTCGGCGACGACGCCGCCAAGGCGCTGCTCGGCCTCTCGGTCGCCCAGGCGCGCGGGCGCTGGCACGAGATCGCCACCCAGGCGGGGCCGGTCAGGGCGCTGGTGACGCTGTCGCCGTCCCACTTGCTCAGCCAGCCCAAGGCCAAGGCCCATGCCTGGGCCGACCTTCGAAAGCTGATCGAGGAGATGAAGGAATGAAACGCCTTCGCACCCTGATCCTCGCCGCGGCGCTCTTTTGCCCCGCCGCGATGGCCTGGCCGGCCGCCGCCGGCGCCGCGCCGTCGACGCTGACCGACGGCCAGCGCACCGCCTATCGGGACGTGCTGGCGGCGATCCGCGCCGGCGACTGGCCCGGTGCCGCGGCCCGGCTCGACGCGATGCCGGAGGGTCCCCTCAACAACGCGCTGAGGGCCGAGCTCTACCTCGCCAAGGGCTCTCCCAAGGTCGAGCTCGAGCCGCTCGTCGCGCTGGTCAATCGCGCGCCCGAGCTTCCCAAGGCCGATCAATTGCTCCGCCTCGCCGCGACGCGGGGCGCGACCGACCTGCCGGCCCTCCCGCAGCCGCAGGCCCTGATCTGGCAAGGCAGCCAGCCGCGGCGGGCGAAGACGCCGGCGGCGCCGCGCGACGCCACCGCGAGCGCCGTCGATGCGCAAATCTCGCCGCTGATCGTCGATAACCGGCCGGCGGAGGCGGAGGCCGCCTTCACCGCGCGGCAAGCGGAGCTGTCGCCCGAGGTCACGGCCGAGTTCCAGCAGCGCCTCGCCTGGTCCTATTACATCGTCGGCGACGACAGCGCCGCGTTCCGCCTCGCCCAGGCGGCGCGGGCGGGGACCGGCGAATGGGCGACGCAAGGCGCGTGGACGGCGGGCCTTGCCGCGTGGCGGATGAAGCAGTGCGGCGACGCGTCCGACGCCTTTGCCGCCGTCGCCGCCCGCTCGTCCGACCCCGAGCTGATCGCGGCCGCCGATTATTGGGCCGCGCGCGCCGACACGATGTGCGACAAGCCCGAGCGGGTGCAGCCGCGCTTGCGGGCCGCGGCGCGCTACAAGGAGACCTTCTACGGCCTGCTCGCCGCGAGCGCGCTCGGCATTCGCGCGCCCGGCTATGCGGGCCTCCACGATTATCGCGACGCGGAGTGGCGCGGCATCGCCGACAAGCCCAATGTCCGCGCCGCCATCGCCTTCGCCGAGCTGGGCGAGACCGATCTGGCGGACCAGTTCGTCCGCTGGCAGGCGCGGATCGGCGGGGCGAGCGACCATAACGGCCTGCTTCATCTCGCCGCCGACCTCAACCTCGCCGGCACCCAATATTGGCTCGCCCACAACGCGCCGCGCGGTGCCAGCGTCAACCTCGCCGCCCGCTATCCGCGGCCCGATTGGGCGCCGAGCCGGGGGTGGCGGGTCGATCGCTCGCTGATCCTCGCCCACGCGCTCCAGGAATCGAGCTTCCTCACCGCCGTGGTCAGCCCGGCCGGCGCGACCGGCCTGCTCCAGGTCCGGCCCGGCACGGCAGGCGACATTGCGCGCAGCCGCGGCGAGCCGTTCAGCGCGAGCCTGCTCACCATCCCGTCGGCCAACATGGAGTTCGGCCAGACCTATATCGAGAGCCTGCGCGACAATGCCGCCACCGGCGGCCTGCTCCCCAAGGTGATCGCCGCCTACAATGCCGGGCCGGTGCCGGTGGCGGAGTGGAACACGCGCCGTTTCGACAAGGGCGACCCCCTGCTCTACGTCGAGAGCATCCCTTATTGGGAGACCCGCGGCTACGTGCCGATCGTGCTGCGCAACTATTGGATCTACGAGCAGGAAGCCGGCCGCGGCGGCGGCAGCCGCGAGGCCCTCGCCCAGAATCTCTGGCCGCGCTTTCCCGGCATGCCGGGCGCGAGAGCGGTGCGCATCGAGGAGAGCGGAGCGCTCGCCATGGGGTCGAAATAGCCGAACTTCGTTCTTGCTACGTTCCGTAACGCGCGCTATGTTTCCGGCATGCCTCGCCCCGACATTCGTCCTGGCCGCGGCGCGCCTGAGAATCGGACGCCGACGCGCTTCAACCTTCCCGCGCGGGAGGCGGACGGGGATTGGCTCGACGCGCGCGAGGCGCTGGAGGAGGACCTGCCGCCGCTGCGCACGACCGTGACGGTCGAGCAGCCACGGACGATCATCACTCGCAACACCTCGCCCGACATCGGCTTCGACCGCTCGATCAACGCCTATCGGGGCTGCGAGCATGGCTGCATCTATTGCTTCGCGCGGCCGACCCACGCCTATCACGACCTTTCCCCCGGCCTCGATTTCGAGACGAAGCTGTTCGCCAAGCCGGACGCGGCCCGGCTGCTGCGCGAGGAGCTGGGCAAGCCCGGCTACAGCCCGCGGCCGATCGCGCTCGGCACCAACACCGACCCCTACCAGCCTATCGAAGCCAAGTGGCGCATCACGCGGTCCATCCTCGAGGTGCTGAAGGAGACGAAGCACCCCGTCACCATCACCACCAAATCGGACCGGGTGCTGCGCGACCTCGACCTCATCGCGCCGATGGCCGAAGAAGGCCTGATCAGCGTCGCCTTGTCGGTGACGTCGCTGACGCCCGCAGTGTCGCGCACGCTCGAGCCGCGCGCGCCGGCGGGGCGCAAGCGGCTGGCGGCGGTCAAGGCGCTGAGCGCGGCGGGCGTGCCGGTGAGCGTGGCGATCGCGCCGGTGATACCCGGCATCACCGACCATGAGCTCGACGCCATCGTCGAGGCGGCGGCGGAAGCGGGCGCGGCCGGCGCCTTCTTCCTCCCCGTCCGCCTGCCGTTCGAGGTGGCGCCGCTGTTCCGCGCCTGGCTCGACGAGCATTATCCCGACCGCGCCGCCAAGGTAATGAACATCATCCGCGAGATGCGGGGCGGCAAGGACAACGACCCGAACTGGTTCACCCGCATGCAGGGTTTCGGGCCCTGGGCGCAGCTGATGCGCACGCGCTTCGAAAAGGCCGCGCGCAAGCACGGGCTGAACAAGGAGCGGCCGAAGCTGAGGACCGATCTCTTCCTCCCGCCGGAAGGCCCTCAGATGCGGCTGTTTTGAAGGGAGAAGGTGGTTCCATCGCCGGTTCGGTTCGGCTAGGCTTCCGGTCGAGGGAGACCCAATCATGAACGACCGGACCAAAACCCCGCCGCACCACGCTCGCCGTAAGGCCTGGACTATTCCGCTCCTGCGCAGGCTTGGCGCCGGCTCGGCGGAGTTCGGCGCCCTGGCGGACCTCGACGCGGAAGGCTTCTCCTGATTCAGACGCCATGACAGCGTGGGCCCCGCCCGAGGGCGAGGGGCTCGCCCCGCCGCCCATCGCGCGCGCACTCCTCGAACGCGCCGCCGCCGAACGGCCGTCCGACCCCCGGCCGCAGCTGGGCCTGGCCGCACTGGCGCTCGATCGCTTCGATTTCGAGACGGCGGAGGCGGCGCTCTCACGCGCCGTCGCACTCGACCCGGCCCAGGCCGGGGCTGCCGCGGGACTCGCCCGCTGCCGCAACCTGCTGCTGCGGCCGGCGGCGGCACTCGATGCGCTCGCCGCCGTGCCCGGTCCCGAATATGAGCGCGCAATGGCCCTTAAGCGGCTCGGCCACGACGCTGAGGCCGAGATGGAGCTGCGCGCCGTGCTCGCGGGCGATCCGAGGCATCGCCACGCCTGCCGCCAGCTCACCAAGTGGCTCCGCAAGTCCGGGCGCGGGATCGAGACGCTCGCGCTGGCCGAGGACCTTTACGCCGCGGGCGCCAGGCACGCGCAGCTCTTTCACGATTGGGGCTGGGCGCTGGCCCTCGCGGGGGATGTCGCCGCGGCCAAATCCCTGCTCTTCGATCGAACCCGCGTCGCCGAGATCGTGCCGCCGACGCCGCAAGGCGCCGCGGACCTGGAGACTTTCAACACCGCGCTCGCGGACGAGATCGCGAGCAGCCCGCACCTGCTCTCGAACTTTCCCGAGGGCGAGGAGGCGAATCGGGGAAGCAGCCGGCTGCACGCGCTCTTCGCCGGGCAGCGGCCGGATCTTTTCCGCGCCTTGATCGCGACGCTGCAAAGCGTGGTCGACGACTGGCGCCCGGCCTCCGTCGGCGCCTTCGATCCCTGGCTGGAGGCCCGTCCGGTGCGCGCGCGCCTGAAGGCCTGGGGCCTCGTCCAGCGCGGCGACGATCATGAGGAATGGCACATCCACCGCGGCGGCTGGGTCAGCGGAGTCTATTACGTCTCCATACCGGGCGCGGTTTCCAGCGCGAGCGACGGGCGCGGCGCGATCGAGTACGGGCCGCCGGCGCGGCTGGAGGCGGCGATGCCGGGCCTGATCGAGCGGTGGCGGCACCGGCCGCGGGCGGGCTCGCTGCTGCTTGCGCCGTCTCACTACCCGCACCGCACGATCCCGCCGCGCACGTCGGAGCCGAGAATCAGCTTCGCCTTCGACGTCGTCCCCTGCTGAACCGGGTCAGGCCGCGCTCACCAATTGGTAGTCGCGATATTGCTCGCGCAATTCGGTCTTGAGGAGCTTGCCGGTCGCGGTGTGGGGGAGGCTTTCGACGAAGAGTATCTCATCGGGCAGCCACCATTTGGCGACGTGCCCGGAGAGATGCTCGAGGATGGCTTGCGGGCCGACCTCGGCGCCGTCTTTCCTCACCACCAGCAGTATCGGGCGCTCGTCCCATTTCGGGTGACGCACGCCGACCGCCGCCGCCTCCGCGACGCCGGGGCAGCCGACCGCGGCATTTTCGAGATCGATCGAGCTGATCCACTCGCCGCCCGATTTGATCACGTCCTTGGAGCGGTCGGTGATCTGGAGGACGCCGTTGGGGTGCAAAGCGGCGACGTCGCCGGTGTCGAACCAGCCCTGCTCGTCGATGCACGGCCCGCGCTCGTCCTGGAAATATTGGCGTATGATCCAGGGGCCGCGGGTCTGGAGGCGGCCCGACGACTTGCCGTCGCGCGGCAGGACCTTCCCCGCCTCGTCGACGGTGCGCAGCTCGACGCCGAAGGGCACGCGGCCCTGCCTGCACATATAATCGAGCTGCTGCTCGAGGCTCAATTCGTCCCAATCGCCGGTCGCGGCGCCGACCGTGCCGAGCGGCGACATCTCGGTCATGCCCCAGGCGTGGCCGACGCGGATGCCGCGCCCGGTGAAATATTCGATCATCGCCCGCGGCGCGGCCGAGCCGCCGATATGGACGGTGGAGAGCTTGCCCAGGCTCGCCCCGGTCGCCTCGACATGCTGCATCAGCCCCAGCCAGACGGTGGGGACGCCGGCGGTATGGGTCACGCCTTCCTCGCGCATCAGCGAACACATCGCGGCGGGCGTGTAGTCGGTCGAGTAAACGAGCTTGCCGCCCACCATCGCGGTCGAGAAAGGCAGGGCCCAGCCGGCGGCGTGGAACATCGGCACGACCGGCAGCACCACGGCGCGGGCGGAGAGGTCGAAGACGTCGGGCGAGACCTGCATCATCGCGTGGATGACGGTCGAGCGATGCTGGTAGAGGACCCCCTTGGGATTGCCGGTCGTGCCGCTGGTGTAGCAGAGCATCATCGGCTCGCGCTCGTCGCCTTCGACCCAGCCATAATCGTCGCTCTCCGCGGCGAGCAAAGCGTCGAACTCGCCATTGTCGAAGCAGAAATAATGCTCGATCGAGGTCCAGCGCGGCTTCAGCCGCTCGACCAGAGGCGCGAAGCAGGAATCGTAGAACAGCACCCGGTCCTCGGCATGGTTGCCGATATAAGCGAGTTGGTCGTCGAACAGCCGCGTGTTGATGGTGTGGAGGACGCCGCCCGCGCCGATCGCGCCGTACCAGGCGATGAGATGGCGGGTATGGTTCATGGCGAGCGTGCCGACGCGGTCGCCTTTCGCGAGGCCGAGCCGTTCCAGCGCCCGGGCGAGGCGGCGGGCGTCACGCGCGATGCCGCGCCAGTTCGTCCGCATCTTCTCGCCGCCGGGGCAGAGCGAGACGATCTCCCGCGCGCCGTGCTCGCGCTCGGCATGGTCGAGGATCCGCATGACCCTCAGCGGCCAGTCCTGCATCCCTCCGAGCATCAGCTCCCTCCCTCGCGAGGAAGGCTCAGCTTATCGGGTCAGGAGACGAGCGCAAGCCGGGGCTGGCCGGCGTGCGGCACGACCGAGAGGCGGACGGCGGCGACGCCGTCGATGCGCTCGATCCGCGCGGCAAGCTCGGCGTCGAGCGCGAAGTCGCGGCCGAGCACCACGTCGGCCTCGCCGCCCTCGAAGCGCGCCTTGAGATGCAGCTCGCCCTGCCCCCCGCGGTCGTCGGCAAGCGCCTCGGCGAGGCGGGCGAGCGCGGCGGGCTCGTCTATTTCCACCTCGAGCCGGAGGCGGGCGCGCCGCGACAGGCTTTCGAACGGCTGCAGCGACCGCATTGTGACGCGCGGCGCCTCCTCCCCGGGGCGGCGGTCGAGCTCGACGCCGAGCAAGGCGCAGACGCCCGATTCGGCGGCCTTCTCGACATCGGCGGCGACGGCGTCGTCGAACACGGTCGCGACGAACTGGCCGGAAGCGTCCGACATCGTCGCCATCAAATAGCGGCGCCCCCGCGCCGAGGTGCGCCAGCGCGCTTCCTCGACGAGCCCCGCCATCACCGCCGCGCTGCGGCCGCCGTCGGCGGGCGCGGGCAGCGAGGCGAGCGCGGCGTAGCTCTTCGCGCCATGCGCCTCGGCGAGGTGGCGGTAGCGATCGACCGGATGGGCCGAAAAATAGAAGCCGAACGCTTCCTTCTCGGCCGCCATGCGCTGCGCCAGCGTCCAGGTCGCGGCGACCGGCATGCGGATCGGGACGACGTTCGACTCGCCGCCGAACAGGCCGCCCTGCCCGCTTTCGCGCGCGTCGGCGGCGCTGGCGGCGTGGGCGAGCAGAGTCTCGGCCGCGGCGAAGATCGCGGCGCGGTTCGCGGCCACCTCGTCGAAGGCGCCGCCGCCGGCGAGGCTTTCGAGCTGGCGACGATTGAGCAGGCGCGGGTCGATCCGCTCGGCGAAATCCTCCAGCGTGCGGAAACGGCCGTTGTCGCGTCTTTCCTCGACGAGCTGCTCCATCGCCTTCTCGCCGACGCCCTTGAGCGCGCCGAGCGCATAGCGGACGGCGAGCCGCTCGCCGGCATCCTCGACCGCGAATTCGGCTTCCGACGCATTGATCGACGGCGGCAGGCACAGCACTTCCATCCGCCGCATGTCGTCGACGAAGATGGCGAGCTTGTCGGTCTGGTGCATGTCGAAGCACATCGAGGCGGCGAAGAACTCGACCGGATGGTGCGCCTTCAGCCACGCCGTCTGGTAGGCGACGAGCGCGTAGGCGGCGGCGTGGCTCTTGTTGAAGCCGTAGCCGGCGAACTTGTCGATCAGGTCGAACAGCTCGTTCGCCTTGGCCGCCGGGATCTGGTTGACCCGCGCGCAGCCGGCGACGAAACCGGCGCGCTGCGCATCCATCTCGGACTTGATCTTCTTGCCCATCGCCCGGCGGAGTAGATCGGCCTCGCCGAGGCTGAACCCGGCCAGCACCTTGGCCGCCTCCATCACCTGCTCCTGATAGACGAAGATGCCGTAG
>JBJMTY010000173.1:0-8068 GCA_045811445.1 Allosphingosinicella sp.
CCACCGGCCGCTCCTCGATCCGGTGCATGCCGAGCACGGCCGACTGGGGCGGGTTGATGATCGGGGTGGAGAGCAGCGAGCCGAACACGCCGCCGTTGGAGATGGTGAAGGTGCCGCCGGCCATGTCCGCCATGGTCAGGGCACCCTCCTTGGCGCGGCGGCCGAAATCGGCGATCGCCTGCTCGATCTGGGCGAAGCTCATCGCCTGGGTGTCGCGGATCACCGGGACGACGAGGCCGTTCGGCGCCGAGACCGCCACCGACACGTCGACATAGTCGCGGTAGACGATCTCCTCGCCCTCGATCGAGGCGTTGACCGCGGGCACGTCGCGGGCGGCGAGCACGGCCGCCTTCACGAAGAAGCTCATGAAGCCGAGGCGGATGCCGTGCTTCTTCTCGAACAAATCCTTGTAGCGGGCGCGGGCGGCGAGGATCTCGGTCATGTCGACGTCGTTGAACGTCGTCAGCATGGCGGCGGTGTTCTGCGCTTCCTTGAGGCGGCGGGCGACGGTCTGGCGCAGCCGCGTCATCCGTACCCGCTCCTCGCGGCGATCCCCGCGCGCCGGAGCGGAGACGGCCGCGGGCGCGGGGGGCGGCGAAGGCGTGGGCTGCGGCGCGGGGGGCGCAGCGGCGCGCTCCCGGGCGGCGGCGAGCACGTCGTCCTTGGTCAGCCGACCGTCCTTGCCGGTGCCCTTGATCTTCGACGGGTCGACGCCGTGCTCGAGCACCAGGCGGCGGACCGAGGGGGAGAGGGTCAGATGGGAGCCTTCCTCCTCGTCCTCATCCTCGCGCGCCGCGACATTCTCGCCGGGGCCGGGCGGGTTGACGGGCGTCGAGGCGGGCGGCTCGGCGGGAGCAGGCGCGGCCGGCGAAGCCGCGTCGCCGGCCTCGATCCGCGCGATCACCGCGCCGACCTCGACATTGGCGCCCGCCGCGACGAGCTGCTCGCCCATCGTGCCGGCGACCGGCGAGGGGACTTCGACCGCGACCTTGTCGGTTTCGAGGCTGGCGATCGGCTCGTCGGCCTTCACCGGGTCGCCCGGCTGCTTCAGCCACTGGCCAAGCGTCGCCTCGGTGATCGATTCCCCGAGCGTCGGGACTTTGACTTCGGTCGCCATGTTGCTCCTTACCCCGCCTTGCGCTGTGGCGCGGCGTCGCTGCTATGGCCGAGCGCCTCGGCGATCAAGGCCGCCTGCTCCGCCGCGTGGCGCTTGGCGAGCCCCGTCGCCGGCGAGGCGGACGCGGCGCGGCCGGCATAGAGTGCGCGCTTCGGCCCCACGCCCGCCTCGGCGAGGCAGGCTTCGAGCGGGTCCTCGACGAAGTGCCAATAGCCCTGGTTCTTCGGCTCTTCCTGCGCCCAGACGACCTCCTCGAGCCCGGTCATCCGCGTCAGCCGCTCGACCAGCGGCTCGGCCGGGAAGGGATAGAGCTGCTCGACCCGCACGATCGCGGTCTGCCGGTCGCCGGCCTTGTCGCGCGCGTCCATCAGCTCGTAGGCGATCTTGCCGGTGCACAGGACGAGGCGGCGCACCTCGCCGTCGGCCGGGGCGGCGGGATCGGAGAGCAGGCGCTTGAAATGGCTGTCGCCGGTGAAATCGGCCGCGGCCGACACCGCCAGCTTGTGCCGCAGCAGCGACTTGGGCGTCATGATGATCAGCGGCTTGCGGAAGTCGCGGTGCATCTGGCGCCTGAGGATGTGGAAATAATTGGCCGGCGTCGTGCAATTGGCGACCTGCATATTGTCCTCGCCGCACAATTGCAGATAGCGCTCGGGCCGCGCCGAGCTGTGCTCGGGCCCCTGCCCCTCGTAGCCGTGGGGCAGCAGCATGACGAGGCCGTTGGCCCTCAGCCATTTCGATTCGCCCGACGAGATGAACTGGTCGATCATCACCTGCGCGCCGTTCGCGAAATCGCCGAACTGCGCTTCCCACAGCACGAGCGTGCGCGGATCGGACAGAGCATAGCCATATTCGAAGCCGAGCACGCCGAACTCGGACAAAGGGCTGTCGCGCACCTCGAAGCGGCCGCCGGGCACCTGGCAGAGCGGGATATATTTGTGCCCGTCGGTCTGATCGACCCAGACCGAGTGCCGCTGGCTGAACGTGCCGCGGCCGCTGTCCTGGCCCGACAGGCGGACCTGGAAGCCCTCGGCGACGAGGCCGCCGAAGGCGAGGGCCTCGGCCGTCGCCCAGTCGAACCCGGCCTCGCCCTCGAACATCGCCCGCCGCGCGTCGACGATGCGCTGCAACGTCTTGTGGACGATGAGCCCCTCGGGGACGGTGGTGAGGATGCGGCCGACCTCGCGGTAGGTCTCATCGGAGATCGCGGTCTCGACGTTGCGCCGCTCCGTCTCGGGCGTCTCGGGCCGGCCAAGGCCCGCCCAGCGGCCCTCGAACCAGTCGGCCTTGTTGGGCAGATAGGATTTCGCGGCCTCGAAAGCGGTCTCGAGGGTCGCGGTGAAGTCGGCGACCTGGCCCTCGATCCAGGCGCGGTCGACGACCCCCTGCTCGACCAGCTTCGCGCCGTAGAGGTCGCTGACCGGCGGGTGGTTACGGATCGCGGCGTACATCAAGGGTTGGGTGAAGCTCGGCTCGTCGCCTTCATTGTGGCCGAAGCGGCGGTAGCACCACATGTCGATGACGATGTCGCGCTTGAACTTCTGGCGATATTCGATCGCAAGCTTGCAGCAGAAGGTCACCGCTTCGGGATCGTCGCCGTTCACATGGAGGATCGGCGCCTGCACCGCCTTGGCCACGTCCGAGGGATAAGGCGAGGAGCGGCCGAACTGGGGCGAAGTGGTGAAGCCGACCTGGTTGTTGATGACGAAATGGATCGTCCCGCCCGTGCCGTAGCCCGGCAGGCCCGAGAAGCCGAAGCATTCGGCGACGATCCCCTGCCCCGCGAAGGCGGCGTCGCCGTGGAGCAGGACGGGCAGCACCTTCGCGCCCTTGGCGTCGCCGCGGGCGGTCTGCTCGGCCCTCACCTTGCCGAGCACGACCGGATTGACGGCCTCGAGGTGGCTCGGATTGGGGAGCAAGGAGAGATGGACCTTGACCCCCTCGAACTCGCGGTCGGACGAGGTGCCGAGATGGTATTTGACGTCGCCCGAGCCGCCGACGTCGGCCGGGTTGGTCGCGCCGCCGGCGAATTCGGAGAAGATCGCCCGGTAGGGCTTGCCCATCACGTTGGCGAGGACGTTCAACCGCCCGCGATGGGCCATGCCGAAGACGATGTCCTGGACCCCGTATTGGCCGCCATATTTGATCACCGCCTCGAGCGCCGGGATCATCGATTCGCCGCCGTCCAGCCCGAAGCGCTTGGTGCCGACATATTTGCGGGCGAGGAAGCGCTCCCACTGCTCGCCTTCGATCACCTTGGCGAGGATCGCCTGCTTGCCCTCGGGCGTGAAGCGGATCTCGGCGTCGCGGCCTTCCATCCGCTCCTGGAGGAAGCGGCGCTCCTCCAAATCGTTGATGTGCATATATTCGAGGCCGACCTTGCCGCAATAATTGCGTTGCAGGACGGGGAGGATCTCGTCGACGCTGGCCCATTGGAAGCCCAATGTGCCGTCGAGGAAAATCGGCCGGCCCAGCTCGTCCGGCCTGAAGCCGTGGAATGCGGGCGTGAGGTCGGCGGGAAGCTCGCGGTGGGTGAGATGGAGCGGATCGAGGTCGGCGGCGAGGTGGCCGCGCACCCGGTAGGTGCGGATCAGCATCATCGCCCGGATGGAATCGTTCGCGGCCTGCTCGACCTCGGCTTCCGATTTGCCGGTCGCGGCGGCGGCCTGCTTCGCTTTCGCGGCGACCGGGGCGAGCGGCTGGAGCGTCGGGTCGAGCCCGGCATTGACCTCGTCGAGCTCGACCAGGGGCCAATTGGGGCGCCCCCAGCTCGGCCCCTGCTCAATCTCGCTGCCGTATACGTCCAAGTTCAATTCGCCTTCCAAAGTCCGCCGCCGGGGAAACGCGCCGCACCCGTTGGCTATCCATTCCCGTCATGCCGGGTGACGACTGAAGAATCGACGCCTCAGCCCTTCAACAAGGCCGCCAGGGTCGACCCCAGCTCAGATGGGCTCGGGCTGACCCGGATTCCAGCCGCTTCCATCGCGGCGATCTTGTCCTCGGCCGCGCCCTTGCCGCCCGAGACGATCGCGCCGGCATGGCCCATCCGCCGCCCGGGCGGGGCGGTGCGGCCGGCGATGAAGCCGACGGTGGGCTTCGAACGGCCCGCCCGCGCCTCGTCCCTGAGGAATTGCGCGGCTTCCTCCTCGGCCGAGCCGCCGATCTCGCCGATCATGATGATCGACTGGGTCGCGGGATCGGCGAGGAACAGCTCGAGCACGTCGATGAAGTTGGTGCCGTTGACCGGATCGCCGCCGATGCCGACCGCCGTCGTCTGCCCAAGTCCTTCGTTCGAGGTCTGGAACACCGCTTCGTAGGTCAGCGTGCCCGAGCGGCTGACCACGCCGACCGAGCCTTTCTGGAAGATGTTGCCCGGCATGATGCCGATCTTGCATTCGTCCGGCGTCAGCACGCCCGGGCAGTTCGGCCCGATCAGCCGCGACTTGGAGCCGGTCAGCGCCCTCTTCACCCGCACCATGTCGAGCACCGGAATGCCTTCGGTGATGCAAACGATGAGCGGCACTTCCGCGTCGACCGCCTCGAGGATCGCGTCCGCCGCGCCCGCCGGCGGCACGTAGATCACCGACGCGTCGCAGCCCGTCGCCTCGCGAGCCTCCTGCACGGTGTCGAACACCGGCAGGCCGAGATGAATCGTCCCACCCTTGCCCGGCGAGGTGCCGCCGACGATTTTGGTGCCGTAGGCGATGGCCTGCTCGGTGTGGAAGGTCCCCTGCTTGCCGGTGAAGCCCTGGGTGATGACCTTGGTTTCTGAATTGACGAGGATGCTCATGGCTGCCTTGCTTGTGAAGAGGGGGTGCTTGGATCGACGGCGTAGGTCGCGACCTCGAGCAAAATCGATCCGTCGTCGCGGACCGCCATCCGTTTCCGGTAGCCTTGCTTGGGCACGTCGAGGATCCACTCCGGAACATGCATGTCCGGGATCCACGTCTGGAGGGGCCGGATCTCGGGCGTGCTCTCGATCAGCGCGCGCGACGCATCTCGATCGCTCAGGATCTTGGAGACGAGCACGCAGACCCTGGAGAACCCTTTCGGCTGCAGTTCGTCATACTCCGCGATGATCATGTAGGTCGAGCGAGGATGGGTGAACTTGACCACGGTGCGCTTAGCGAAGCGACGGCCCCAGTCCAGCACTTGGGTGAAGTCGCCGACCTCGGTATCCTTGAGGATGCGCCCGCGCTCCGGCGTGAGCCTCAGCGCCCCGCGCTCGCACCCCTCGCGGAACGCCTCGGCCGCCGCCGCGCTCTGCGTTTCGGCGTCGGAGGCGTCCGCCCGCGCGCCTGTAGCGGGCGAGGGGAGCGGAGCGGCGACCAGGAGGAGAAAGGCGAGCATCAAAGGCGGGGGTCCTCAACCACGGCTCAGAAGGCGATGTAGAGGTGCATGCTGTTCTTGTCGCCCGACGCCTGGCTGCGGGAGAAGATCTCCGCCCGGGCCGGCCGCTTGTCCGGGCCGACCTTGCCCGAATATTCGTAATAATGGGGCAGGTCCGTGCTCTTGCCCTTGAGCCCGAGCGGCTTCACGCCGGCCTCGAACGCGTCGTCATAGGGCCAGGCCGCCTTCACGTTGGGGAAGGTGAGCGCGCACAAAGTGGAGTAGCGGCGGCCGGCCGGGAAGGTGGCGAGAACGGCCTGAACCGGGGAGCCGTCGACCTGCTTCGTCCATTGCCGCACGCTTGTCGGCTTCGAATAGTCGAAATTGCGCTCGATCGCCTTCGAGATGCCGAATTTCGGCACGTCAAGCGTAGGCGAGGGAAGCTCGGTCCAGCCGCCCGCCCGCAGCGCCGCCTCGCGCGCCGCTGCGGAGAGCTCGCCGGTGACGCAGGCGTCGAGGAAGGTCTGCACCGCCGTCGGATATTCGGGCGGCGTCTCGGCGGCAGCCGCCGTCGCCGCCACGAGAGACGCCAAAGCGAGGAGCCGCCTCACGCGAGCGACCCGTCGATCGCCTTGCAGGCTTCGAGCAGCTCCTTCACCGCCTCGACCGACACCTGGAAATTGGCCTTGGCCGTCTCGTCCAGCTCGATCTCGACGATGCGCTCGACGCCGCCGGCGCCGATCACCACCGGCACGCCGACATAGAGGTCGTTCACGCCATATTGGCCGGTGAGGTAGGCGGCGGCGGGAAGCAGGCGCTTCTTGTCCTTGAGGAAGCTCTCCGCCATCTCCAGCGCCGCCGTCGCCGGGGCGTAATAAGCCGAGCCGCTCTTCAGCAAGCCGACGATCTCGCCGCCGCCCGAGCGGGTGCGCTGGACGATGGCGTCGATCTTCTCCTGGGTCGACCAGCCCATGCGGATGAGGTCCGGCACCGGAATGCCCGCCACCGCGGAATAAGCCGGGACCGGCACCATCGTATCGCCGTGGCCGCCGAGCACGAAGGCGGTGACGTCCTCCACCGACACGCCGAGCTCCTCGGCGAGGAAGCAGCGGAAGCGGGCCGAATCCAGGACGCCGGCCATGCCGACCACCTGGCCGTGCGGAAGGCCGGAAAATTCCCTCAGCGCCCACACCATCGCGTCGAGCGGGTTGGTGACGCAGATCACGAAGGCGCCGGGCGCATGCGCCTTGATGCCCTCGCCGACCGCCTTCATGACCTTCAGATTGATGCCGAGCAGATCGTCGCGGCTCATCCCCGGCTTGCGGGCGACGCCCGCGGTGACGATGCAGACGTCGGCGCCGGCGATGTCGGCATAATCCTGGGTGCCGGTGAGCCTCGCGTCAAAGCCTTCGATCGGCCCGGCCTGGGCGAGATCGAGCGCCTTGCCCTGCGGAATGCCCTCGGCGACGTCGACCAGGACGATGTCGCCCATTTCGCGGATCGCGGCGAGGTGCGCGAGCGTGCCGCCGATCATGCCCGAGCCGATCAGCGCGATTTTCTTGCGGGCCATGGAGCTCCCATTCCTGACTGTTGGGGCCGCGGCGCAGGACAGGCCGCGAGACGTGGGCGCCCCCTTAGGCCCGAAGGCGGGGAGGGGCAACCGCTCCCGCCGTTTTTTGGGAGCGGAACGATGGCCGGTCGCCACTCGTTTCGCCCGCGTTCCCCTTTTACATCGAGGAGACGCGGTATGCGTAACACGATCCTGCTCGCCGCCGGTGCGGCGATGGCCCTGGCGGCGCCCGCCTTCGCCAAGCCCGGCCACGGCAACGGCAACGGCAACGGCAATGGCCACGGCCCGGGCGGCCACGCCTTCGGCGGCGGCTGCCCGCCCGGACTCGCCAAGAAGGGCAATGGCTGCCTGCCCCCGGGCCAGGCGAAGAAGCTCTACGGGATCGGAGACCGTGTGCCGCGCGACCAGTACGGCGCCTATAGCGCGATCCCGAGCCGGTATCGCAGCCTCGTGCCGTACAGCGACGCCTACCGATACGTTTATCGCGACAACACGGCCTATGTCGTCGATCGACGCACCAATATGGTGACGCGCATCATCGACCTGCTCGCGAGGTAGCGCGGCGGCGGGACGTCACTTCCCCGCCAGCATCGTCACCATGTCGACCCAATGGTCGACGTCGTCGTAAAAGGCCTTGACCGGCAGGCGCTCGTCGCGGCCGTGGGCGCGCATGTCGTCGGGGACGATGCCCCAGCTGCCGTCGACGCCGTAGACCGGGATGCCCGCGACGCGGAACGGCCGGGCGTCGGACGCGCCGGTGCTCATTTCCGGCATGATCGGCGAATCGGGATGCCTTTTGTGGACCGCCGCGGTGTAGGCGGCGACCACGTCGGGCCGGAGCGGCGAAGCGAGTGACATGGCCTGGTCGTCGGTGCGCTCGACCTTGACGCCCGCGTCGGCGACCACCCGTTCCAGCTCGTCGCGAACGGCGGCGGGCTCGGTGCCCGGCATGATCCGGCAATTGATTGTGGCGCGGGCGAGCTGCGGCAGCGCGTTGTCGGCATGGCCGCCTTCGAGCCGGGTCGCGACGCAGCGGGTGCGGGTGAGGCCGA
>JBJMTY010000174.1:0-2593 GCA_045811445.1 Allosphingosinicella sp.
CCCGGGTGCCGTTCGTCCGGGCCGAACTCGTATTCCAGTCCGGGGGGCAGGCACAAGGCCGGCCGATCCCCCTTGGAGAAGAACATCTCCCGGAAACCCTTCAGCTTCAACTGCCCCACCTCCAGCCCCTCTTCCTTCAATTTCTCGGCGATGAGGCCGGCGGTGAAGGGGGTGGCGTAGAGCGGCACGCCGAGATCGGCGGCGAGATAGGGGATGGCGCCGATATGGTCCTCGTGGCCGTGGGTGAGGACGATGGCGAGCAGGTCCTTGCGCCGCTCCTCGATGAAGGACAAATCGGGCAGGATGAGGTCGATGCCGGGATAGGCCGGATCGGCGAAGGTCATGCCGAGATCGGCCATGATCCACTTGCCGTCGCAGCCGTAGAGATTGACGTTCATGCCGATCTCGCCCGAGCCGCCGAGCGCGAGGAAAAGGAGTTCTTTGCCGGGTTTCATGTGTTTCCTTACTAATCCTCCCTGTCGGCGAAGCCGATGGGGAGGGGGACCGCTCGAAGAGCGGTGGAGGGGCCCTGGGCCGAGCAGCCCCTCCACCATGCTTCGCATGGTCCCCCTCCCCATGCGCTTCGCGCACAGGGAGGACGATTAACCTTCGCTTTGGCTCCGTTTCCAGAGAAGACCCAGCCCCTGGATCGTCAAATCGGGCTCGATGGCGTCGAAAATCTCGCTGTGGGCGTCGAACAAGGTGGCGAGACCGCCGGTGGCGACGACCTTCACGGGGCGGCCGATTTCGGCTTTCATGCGGGCGACCAGGCCTTCCATCATCGCCACATAGCCCCAATAGATGCCGATATGCATCTGGTCCTCGGTGGTGCGGCCGATCACCGACAGGTTGCCGGCGGGCGCCTCGATGGCGATGCGCGGCAGCTTGGCGGCGGCGGCGACCAGCGCGTCGAGCGAGAGGTTGATGCCCGGCGCGATGATCCCGCCTTTGTAGGCGCCCGAATAATCGACGACATCGAAGGTGGTGGCGGTGCCGAAATCGATGACGATGAGGTCGCCCGGGTGGGCGGCGTGGGCGGCGATCGCGTTCAGCACCCGGTCGGCGCCGACGCTGCGCGGCTCGGCGACGTCGAGCTCGACGCCCCATTCCGCCTCCCCCTGCCCGGCGATGAGCGGCTCGACGCCGAAATATTTGGTCGCCAGCACCTCGAGATTGTGGAGCGCGCGCGGCACCACCGTGCCGACGATCACCGCGTCGACCGCGTCCCGCGCATAGCCCTCCAGTTCGAGCAATTGGTGGAGCCACACCGCATATTGGTCCGCGGTGCGGCGCGGATCGGTCGCGATCCGCCAGCGGGCGCGGATGACGCCGTCCTCGAGCAAGGCGAAGACGATGTTGGTGTTCCCGGCGTCGACGGCGAGCAGCATGGCGGCGCTTTAACCGGAGGCGGGGCGAATAGCGAGTAGCGCCAGGCTCTCTCCTCCCCTCTCCCCCAAAGGGAGAGGGGGAAAGCTCAGATCAGGAACACGTCGCCGGCGTGTATGACGCGCCGGGTGCCATCCGCCAGGCGCAGGCGCAGGGCGCCGGTCTCGTCCAGGCCTTCGAACAGGCCTTCGCCTTCGCTCGTCGAGAGGGCGGAGCCGATCGAATGGGCGGCGGCGAGCCAGGCGGCGCGGATCGGGGCAATGCCCTCGCCGCGCCAGCGGGCGAGCCAGCGGGCGAAGGCGTCCGCCAGCGCGTCGAGGAACGCCGGCGGCTCCGGCGCCGCGCCGGCGAGGGCGGCGAGGCTGGTGGCGGGGCGGGGCGTGTCGGCGGGATGGTGCGCGAGGTTGACGCCGAAGCCGGCGATCACCGCCTCCCCTTCCCGTTCGAGCAATATGCCGGCGAGCTTGGCGCCGCCGGCAATGAGGTCGTTGGGCCATTTGATCTGCACCGGCGAGTCGGGCCCAAAGGCCATTACGGCTTCGTGAAGGGCGACAGCCGCCACGAGCGCGAGGCTCGGCGCGGGGGGATCGCCGGGCCGGAGGCGGACGAGGGTGCTGGCGTGGAGATTGCCGGGCGGCGAGGCCCAGGCCCTGCCCTGCCGGCCTTTGCCGCCGGTCTGGAGGTCGGCGCGGAGCCAGCTTCCCTCCGGCGCGCCGGCGCGGGCAAGGGCGGCGAGATCGTCGTTGGTCGAGCCGGTCTCGCCGACGGCGCGGATCAGAACAGCGCCCCCGCGGCGTTGGCCGATGCCCTGGCGAGCGGGCCGATCAGGGCATAGCCGAGCGGCGACACCGCCAGCGCGGCGGCGGCGATCAGCACCGACTGGGCGAGGTCGCGGGTCGGCGCGTAGGCCGGGGCGGGATCGTCGAAATACATGATCTTGACGATCTTGAGGTAATAATAAGCGCTGATCACCGAGGTCGCGATGCCGATCGCCGCCAGCCAGGTGAGGTCCGCCGCCACCGCTGCGTTGAACACGTAGAATTTGGGCCAGAAGCCGAGCAAAGGCGGCACCCCGGCCAGGCTGAACATGAAGGCCGCCATGGCGAGGGCGAGCCAAGGCCGGGTCCGCGACAGTCCGGCGAGCGAGGCGATCGTCTCCACCGGCGCGCCGTCGGCGTCGCGCATCCTCAGCACGACCAGGAACGAG
>JBJMTY010000175.1:0-4222 GCA_045811445.1 Allosphingosinicella sp.
GGGGCCGATTTCGACGAAGAGCAATGGGCCGAGATCGCGAGGCTGCTGCGTGACCGCGGCGTGCTGCCGCTGATCGACTTCGCCTATCAGGGGCTCGGCGACGGGCTCGAGGCCGATGCCATGGGCACGCGCATTGTCGTCGAGGCGGCGGAGCAGGCGCTGGTCGCGCAGAGCTGCGACAAGAATTTCGGCGTCTATCGCGAGCGCACCGGCAACCTCTTCGTCAAGGCGCCCAGCCGCAAGATCGCCGAGATCGCGTTCGGCAACCTGATGATTCTGGCGCGGACCATGTGGTCGATGCCGCCCGACCATGGCGCCGCCATCGCCCGCCTCGTCCTCGACACGCCCGAGCTGCGCGCCGACTGGCACGCCCAGCTCCAGGAGATGTGCGCGCGCATCCGCCGCCTGCGCGGCCGGCTCGCCGCTTTTGACGAGCGCCTGGCCTATATCGACAAGCAGAACGGCATGTTCTCGATCCTGCCGCTCGACCGCGCGCAGGTGCTGGCGCTGCGCGAGGAGAAGGGCATCTACATGGCGGACAGCGGTCGCTTCAACGTCGTCGGCCTCTCCGACGACAATATCGACCGCTTCGCCGCCGCGGTGGTGGAGAAGATGGATGGCTGAGCAGGAGCTGGCTGAGCATGCGCTGGCCGAGCGGCCGGCGCGGACCGACGCCCCGGATCCGAGCTTCGACTGGCGGCGGATCGCGTATCTCGTCCAGGTCAGCCGGGCGCTGGACAAGCTCGAGGAAGAGCGGCTCGTCCCCGAGCGTAAGGTGCTTTACCAGTTCAGCGCGCGCGGCCACGACATGGCGCAGGTGCTGCTCGGCAGCCGCCTCACCCATCGCCGCGACGCCACTTGCGGCTATTACCGCTCGCGGCCCCTGTTGCTCTCGCTCGGCGTGCCGGTCGAGGACGCGCTCGCCTCCGGCATGGGCCGGGAAGGGGGCTATTCGGACGGCCGCGACATCGGCGTGGTGTTCAACTATCCGAACCCGGACGGCGCGCCCGCTCTCCCCATGTCGGGCGGCGTCGGCGCGCAATATACGCCCACCGCCGGCTGGGCGCAGGCGATCGAATATTATCGCAATGTGCTCGAGGACCGCAGCTACGACGAGGCGATCGCGGTGGTGCTCGGCGGCGACGCCTCCTGCGCGACCGGCGGCTTCTGGGCTTCCCTGACCATCGCGACGACCCAGAAGCTGCCGATGCTCTTCTACGTCGAGGACAATCAATACGGCATCTCGGTGCCCTGCACCTACCAGACGCCCGGCGCCGACATCTCAAGGAACCTCGCCGGCTTCACCGGCCTCGCCATCTTCGAAGGCGACGGCACCGAGCCGGCGGAAGCGGCGGAGCTGATCGACAAAGCGGTGGCCCATGTTCGGTCGCGCAAGGGCCCGGCTCTGCTCCACCTGCGGGTGCCGCGCCTCCAGGGCCACAGCTTCCAGGACACCCAGACCTACAAGTCCGAGGAGGTGGTGCGCGAGGAATGGCTGCGCGACCCGCTGCCAAAGCTCAAATCCTTCCTGGTCGGCGCGGAGATGGACGAAGCGGAGTGGGACCGGATCGAGGCCGAGGCCCAGGCCGCCGTCGAGGAAGCCCGCGCCAAAGCCGAGGCGCGCGGCATCTCGGATCCCGCCGACGTGCTCGAGCACGTCTTCTATCAGGGCGAGATGCAGCAGATGGGCGGCCAGTGGACCAAAGGCTATCGCGCGCCGCCGAGCCGCGAGGCGCCCAGGCCCGAGGGGCAGCGGATCAACATGGTCACCGCGATCCGCCGCACCCTCGACAAGGAGCTGGAGGCGAACCCTCGGGTGCTTCTGTTCGGCGAGGATATCGGGCCCAAGGGCGGCGTCCACGCGGTGACGCTCGGCCTCCAGGAGAAATACGGCCACGACCGGGTGTTCGACACCTCGCTCAACGAGGAGGGGATCATCGGCCGCGCGGTCGGCATGGCGCTCGCCGGGCTGATGCCGGTGCCCGAGATCCAGTTCCGCAAATATGCCGAGCCGGCGACCGAGCAGATCAACGATTGCGGCACGATGCGCTGGCGCACCCACAACCGCTTCGCCGCGCCGATGGTGCTGCGCATTCCCGGCGGCTTCTTCAAGTGCGGCGATCCCTGGCACAGCCAGACCAACGAGGTGCAGTTCGTCCACAATCCGGGCTGGCGGGTCGCGGTCCCGTCCAACGCCGAGGACGCGGTCGGCCTGCTCCGCGGCGCCCTGCGCGGCAACGATCCGGTGATCTTCTTCGAGCATCGCGCCATGCTCGACGATGCCTGGGCGCGCCGGCCCTGGCCGGGCGACGATTATGTCCTGCCGTTCGGCCGGGCGAGGAAGACGAGGGCGGGCGACGCCATCACCATCGTCACCTGGGGCGCGATGGTGCCGCGCTGCGAGGAAGCGGCGGAAGGCGTCTCGGCCGACGTCATCGACCTGCGCACCCTGATGCCGTGGGACAAGGAGGCGGTGCTCGAATCGGTCCGCCGCACCCGCCGCTGCCTGATCGTCCACGAGGATCTTCGCACCGGCGGCTTCGGGGCCGAGATCGCCGCCGTGGTCGCCGACGAGGCCTTCCTCGATCTCGACGCCCCCGTCGCGCGCGTCACCATGCCCGACATACCGAGCCCGCATAATCCGGTTCTGCTCGACTGGGCGGTGCCGAGCGTCGCCCGCATCCGCGCCAGGATCGACGAATTGGTGGGGTTCTGACCATGATCGACGTCACCGTGCCGGTCGAGCAGGAAGGGACGCAGGCGGTGGTGCGCGCCTGGCTGAAGGCGGTCGGCGACCGGGTCGAGGAGAACGACCCGCTCGTCGAGCTTGAGACCGACAAGGTCGCCATGGAAGTGCCCGCTCCCGCCGCCGGCGTGCTGCGCGAGATCCTGCTCGAAACCGGCGCCGAGGCGGTGCCGGGCGCCCTGCTCGGCCGCATCGCGGTTGTTGCCGAAGTTGCCGGTCACGAACCTTCCGTCCCGCCGGCGCCGGCCGCCGCCTCCACCGAGGGGAGCGAGCACCGCCTCTCCCCTTCGGTCAAGCGCGCCTTGCGCCAGCACGATGTCGACGCGGCCAACATCCGGGGCACGGGACGGGGCGGACGCATCACCCGCGCCGACGTGGACCGCGCCGTGGAAGTGGCCACAAAAGCCCCCTCCGCGGCACTTTCGGGAACATCCGCCAATTCCCATTTCATCCCCCACGATCGCATGCGCCTCAAGATCGCCGAGAACATGCTCGCCGCGGTCACCGAGGCGCCCCACGTCACCGCCGTCTTCGAAGCCGATTTCACCGCGATCATGCGCCACCGCGAGCGCCACCGCGACGCCTTCGCCCGGAAGGGCTCCAAGCTCACCTACACCGCTTATCTCGTCGCCGCCGCGGCGGAGGCGATGAAGGCCGCGCCGGCGATCAACAGCCGCTGGCACGACGACCGGCTCGAGCTGTTCGACGAGATCAACGTCGGAATCGGCACCGCGCTCGGCGACAAGGGGCTGATCGTGCCGGTGCTGCGGAATGTCCAGCAGCTCGACCTCGAGGGCATCGCCGCCGGCCTCGACGCGCTGATCGAGAAGGCGCGCAACGAGCAGCTCATTGCCAAGGACGTCTCGGGCGGCACCTTCACCATCTCCAACCACGGCGTCTCGGGCTCGCTCTTCGCCGCCCCGATCATCATCCCGCGCGGCCAGGCGGCGATCCTCGGCGTCGGCAAGCTCGAGAAACGGGTGGTGGTGCGCGAGGTGGAAGGCGCCGATGCGATCCAGATCCGACCGATGGCCTATGTCTCGCTGACCATCGACCACCGAATCGTCGACGGCCACCAGACCAATGCCTGGCTGACCCGCTTCGTCGAGCGGCTCGAAGGCTGGCCCGCCGAATGAGCGCCGCCCCGCCTCCCGCCGCGCCTCCCGCCGCGCCTCCTGCCTTGGCCCTTGCGCCGCCGATCCCCGGCGAGCCGGTCCCCTGGTTCCGCGCGCCGGCGCTGGAAGGCAATCCCACCTACGTGTTCGAGAGCGCGGCGGGGCGGGCGATGCTCTTGCTCTTCTTCGGCGCGGCGAGCGACCCCGCGTCGGCCGAGGCGCTGAAGCTGGTCGAGGCCCACCGCGCCCTCTTCGACGATGCCAGCGCCTGCTTCTTCGGCATCACCGTCGACCCGTCCGACGCCGCCGAGGGCCGCATCGCCCCGTCGCTCCCCGGGATCCGCTTCTTCCTCGATTACGA
>JBJMTY010000176.1:0-14123 GCA_045811445.1 Allosphingosinicella sp.
ATAGGCCCGGCTCTTCCGCCCGAGCGGCGCGCCCAGGTAGCTCAGTTGGTAGAGCACGTGACTGAAAATCACGGTGTCGGTGGTTCGATCCCGCCCCTGGGCACCATTTTTCCCCTATAGCCTCGCTGTCTTTCGCTCCGGACTAGATCCGTTCGAGATTCGCGACTGCAAAAAAGTCATTGGACGAGGGAGCCCCTATCAGGCCCGGTTCATTTTGACCTAGTAGAGCCGCGCAAGGTCTGTCCGGAGGTTACGACGCCCACCGCCTTCATCAACGCGATCGGAACCGCGGTCCCGGATCACGACGTGCACGAGGCGTTCATCGCCTGGGCGGAAGGCCGCATCGCGGACCCGCGGCTGAGGGCGGTCTTCTCCCGCATGGCGGCGCGCTCGGGCATCCGCCACCGCTGGTCGGTGCTGCCGCCGGCACCCGGCGGCGGCTCGCCGATCGAGCCAGGCGGCTTCTATCACGGCGCCCCGCCGACCACGGGCGCGCGGATGAAGGCCTATGCCGGGGCCGCGCCCGCTTTGGCCCTGCGCGCCGTCCGCGCGCTCGAGGCCGAGGCCGAGCTCGGCCGCGTCACCCATCTCGTCGTGGCGAGCTGCACCGGCTTCGTCGCGCCCGGCGTCGACCAGATCCTCGCCCGCGAGCTTGGCCTGGCGAGCGAGGTGGAGCGCACCCTGGTCGGCTTCATGGGCTGCTATGCCGCCGTCTCCTCGCTGCGCCTCGCCCACCATATCGTCCGCTCCGAGCCGGAGGCGCGCGTGCTGGTCGTCACGGTCGAGCTCTCCACGCTCCATCTCCAGGACGACAACGCAGTCGAGCCCCTGCTCGCCATGCTCCAGTTCGCCGACGGGGCGACCGCGAGCCTCGTCACCGCCGAGCCGCGCGGCTTCGGCATGGCGGACCCGTTCGCGGCGACCCTGCCCGATTCCGCCGATTTGATCCGCTGGGACATAGGCGATGCGGGCTTCGCCATGGGGCTGTCGGGCGAAGTGCCGGGGCGGATCGCCGAGGCGCTGCGCGAGCCGGCGTTTCGCGCGCGCGTGCTCGGCGGCGCGGCGCCCGAGGAGATAGACGCCTGGGCGGTCCATGCCGGCGGCCGCTCGGTGCTCGACGCGGTCGAGCACGGCCTCGAATTGCCGCAGGGCGCGCTCGCCGAATCGCGCGACGTGCTCGCCCGCTTCGGCAACATGTCCTCCTCGACCCTGCCGTTCGTCCTCGCCGAGCTGATGCCGCGGACGGAACGGCGCCGCGGCGTCGCGCTCGCCTTCGGGCCCGGACTCGCCGCCGAAGGATTCCACTTCCGGCGCGCCGCGTGAGCCGCTCGCCCGCGCTGATCGCCGGCGGCGGTCCGGCGGGCGCGGCGGCGGCGATCCTCCTCGCCCGGGGCGGCGCGCCCCCGCGCCTGATCGAGCGAAGCGAGGGCCCGCACGACAAGGTGTGCGGCGGCTTTCTCGGCTGGGACTGCCTCGCCGCGCTCGAAGCGCTCGGCGTCGCGCCGGCCCGGCTCGGCGCCCGGCCGATCGCCAGGCTGCGGCTGAAGAGCGCCGCCGACGAGGCCGCGGCCGCGCTTCCTTATCCCGCCGCGGGCCTGTCGCGCCGGGTCCTCGACGAGGCTTTGCTGGCCGCCGCGCGCGAGGCCGGCGCCCTGGTCGAGCGCGGCGTCGCGATCCGTTCGGCCGATCTGGAGCGGCGCGCCCTGAGACTGGAGAGCGGCGACGAGGCGGCCGGCGACGCCCTGCTCCTCGCCACCGGCAAGCACGAGCTGCGCGGCGCGGCGCGGCCCCGAGACACCTCGAACGATCCGGTCGGCCTCCGGACCTCGCTGAGGCCGTCGCCCGCGCTGGAGCGCGCGCTCGACGGCGTGATCGAGCTGCATCTGTTCGACGGCGGCTATGCCGGCCTGCTGCTCCAGGAGGACGGCACCGCCAACCTGTGCCTGTCGGTCGCGCGGGCCCGGGTGAAAGCCGCCGGCGGCATTGCCGGGCTGATAGAAGCCCTGCGCGCCGAGCTGCCGCGCTTCGACGAGCGCCTGCGCGCGGGCGAGGCGGGGGAATGGAGCGCGATCGCCGGCGTGCCCTATGGCTGGCGGGCCGAGCCGGACGGGTCCGGCGTCTATCGGCTCGGCGACCAGGGGGCGGTGATCGCCTCGCTCGCCGGCGACGGCATCGCCATCGCGCTGGCGAGCGGGCGCGAGGCGGCGCGGGCGGTGCTCGCCGGCGAGGATTCGGCGGTCTACCAGGCCCGGCTGGCGCGGCGGGCGTCGCGGCCGCTCAAGGTGGCGGAAGCGTTGCGCTGGGCCGCCGAGCGGCCGGCGCCGCGCTCAGCCCTGATGCGCCTGGTCCGCGCCGTCCCCGCCGCCCCCGGCCTCGCCGCCCGCCTGACCCGCATCGGCACCTGAGCCGGTGAACAGCCGGGGCGCGTAGCGGCAGAGCAGCAGCAGGAGGGTCGGGATGAGCAGGGTGTTCCAATAATCCCGCACGCCTTCCGCGACCTGGATACCGCGCTCCGGCCAGGTCTCGTAGGCGAGATCGTAACATTCGTTGGCCGCTTCGCCCACGGCGACGCCGAGCCAGGGCCAGGGGCTCGACAGCGGCCGCCGCAGGATCAGCGCGAACAGGATCTGGAGCGCGACGCCGAAGTGGACGTGGAGCGCGTCCATGTTGAGCCCGCTCGCATGTTCGAGCCATGCCTTGATCTCATGCCAATCCATCGCCGGGCGGTAGGCGAGCCCGGAGGGCGGCTCAATAGCGCTTGCGGTACCTGAGGTTGACGTTGTTGCTCGCGCCCTGGGTGCCGACCTGGCTGAGGATGGAGAGGGTCTTCGACAAGGCGATCTCGATCTGGGTGACGGTGAAACCGCGGGCGTCGGTGATGATCTCCATGTAGACGTCCTTGCCGAGGTAGAAGCCGGCGGCGACCGAGGTGCCGCGGCCGGTCGTCTCGTCGGCGCCGAGAATCCTGAGGCGCGAGAAGCCGGTCGCCGAGCGCAATTTGCCGAGCGGGTTGAGCCCGCCGCCGCCGCCGCGCAGCGCGTTGAGCGAGGAGGCGAGCTGAACCGCCTGGATGGCGCTGATCTCGGTCACCGAGCCGCCGAACAGGATGCGCGCCATGATCTCGTCCTGCGGCAGCGAAGGCGATGACGTGAAGGCGATCTGCGGGTCGTAGGCGCTGCCCGAGACGTTGAGCGTCACCGTCACGTCCTTGATGTCGGCCGAGGCGGCGATGTCGATGCGCGGGTTGGGCGGCCGCGCGCCGGTGAAGACGATGAGGCCGCGAGTGAGATCGAAGCGCTGGCCGGAGAAGCTGAACGTGCCGCGTATCACCTCCGCCTGGCCGACGATCGAGGGCGTCGCGGTGGTGCCCTGGACGCGCAGGTCCGCGCTCCATTCGCTCTCCAGCCCCATGCCGGCGATGTAGAGCTGGTTGTCGGCGCGCAGGCGCAGATCGAGCTTCCAGACGCTCGGCGTGCCGTTCTCCGCCTCGCGCCGCGCCTGCGGATCGGGCAGCGGCTCGCCCTTGCGGCGGACGCCGGCCAGCTCGATCACCTGCGCCGCGCCCTGGCGGACGATCTGGTAGCGCACGTTGGGCAGCTTGAGGTCGCCCGAGATGAGCGCGCCGCCGGCGCGGCTGTTGGTGATGGCGAGATCGCCGGTGAGCGTGGCGCCGAGATTGTCGGAGCGGGCGAGCTGCGCGTCCTCGAGGTGGAGGCGGATGTCGATCGGGAAGCCGGCGTTCGAGGCGAAGCCGACGCGGCCGCTGCCCGAGATCGTCCCGCGGCCGGCGCGGCCCGAGAGCTGGCTGAGCTCGAGCGTCGAGCGGGTGAAGCGGCCCTGCAGCGCCAGGTTGGTGATCCGCGTCCCGTAGGTGCCGTCGGTGAATGTGAGGTCGGTGGCGCGCAGGATGCCGGTCACTTGCGGGTCCTGAACCCGACCGGAGAAATCGGCGGCGACGCCGATCGGGCCCGAGAGCTGCTGGTCGGCGATGCCGCTGAACGACCAGAGCACGTCGGCGGGGCCGTTATAGCGTATGCCGCCGGACAGCGGCGCGGCGAGCAGGCGGGCGGTCCAGCTCGGGCCCGCGGCGACCGGCTGCAGCCGCAGCTGGGCGCGGCCGACGACGGTCGTCCCGCGCCGGATCGCGGCGTTGAGCGCGCCGCCCTGCGGCGTCAGCTGGCCGAGCAGAGCGAGATCAACCGGCGGCGTCGCCATCGCGACGCCGGCGCGGCTGAAGCCGGCGACGGTGAGGCGCGCGTCGGCGCTCGGGAAGACGCCGCCCGAGGGCTCGGAGAAATCGAGGCTGCCCGTCGCCCGGCCGGAGAGGCCGAGGCCCGGCGAGAAGGCGTTGGCGAGGCTGATGTCGAAATTTTCGAGCCGGGCATGGACGGCGAACCCGTTGCCGTAGCGGCCCGAGAGCAGCACCTGGCCCTGCGGCAGCACTAATTGGGCGGGCGCGAGCTCCCACGCGCCGCCGGTCTTGCGCACTTCGGCCGGCCGGGCGAGGCGGAAGGGGATTCGGTTGACGATGCCCTGCGCCGCGGCGCGGACGTAGCCCGGCTGCAGCGCCGCGTTGATGCCGACGCGGAACGGCACCCCGCTCACCCCTTCGGCAAAGGCCTGGGCCAGGCCGGTGCCGTTGCGATAATTGCCCCGCACCCGCGCCTGGGTCAGCGAGAAGTTGCGGCTCCTCACCCCGGCGAGCTGGACGTCGCCGGAGACCTGCGGCGCGCCGGGGTAGAGGATCGCCGTCGCCTGGATGAGGCCGCGCCGGATGAGGATCGGCGTCTCGCCGGGAATGGTCGCGCCGTTGGCCGTCGCGTTCACCGCGACCTGTTGGTAGCGCCCGGCGGCGGCGAGCTGGACGGTGCCGGCGAGGCCCTCGCCGCTCATCGTCAGACTGCCCGCGAAGGGGCCGGCGCGGGTCTGCACGACCCGGCCGGTGAAGGTGATGCCGGCGAAGGTCAGCCGCCGTATGTCGATCGTCATCGGCCCGCGCCCGGAGCGCAACAAGACGTCGGCGACGAACGGGCCATAGTCCGATTGCCCGGTGGCCTTGATCGCATACCCGTCCCCGGTCGCGCGGATGCTGGCGCGGATGTCGCGCAGGCCGATGCCGAAGCCGGGGTTGGCCGCGCGCAATTCGACCTGCGGCCGCGCCGCCGTGCCGGTTATCACCACCGCGAGCGTGCCGTAGGCGCGCGACACGCCGGCGCCGCGGAAGTCGATCCGCCCGCTCGGCCACATCGTCCCGGCGCCGGAGGTGATCCGCATGCCGGGCGAGCTGAGGCGGACGTCGGTGACGCGGATGACACCGTCGGGGCTCATCACCAGGTTCGCCGTCGCGGTCGCCTGGCCGGCAAGCAGGCCGCGGGCGGTGGCGTTGTCGATCCGCCGCGTCCTCACCGCTACCTTGCCCTTGATGCCGAAGCCGTTGCCCGCCGTGACCACGTCCATGTGGGTGGTGAGGTCGAGCAGGCCGATCCCCTCCATCTCATAGCCGTTGACCGTGCCCTGGATCCCGGCGCGGTAGCGGCCGCGGGCGAGGTCGGCGACGATCACCGTGGTCCCGTTGAGCTTGTCGGAGCGGATGCGCAGGTCGTCCGAGAGCAGGGTCGAGCCGCTGAGGTTGAGCGTGCCGTTGGCCATGACGTTGGTGAGCAGCCGGCCGAACGCGGGGTCGAGGCCGGTGATCCGCGCCGCGTGGGCCGCGACCGGTATGGTGATGCGGTCGGCGTCGACCTTGGCCCGGCCGCGCGCCTGGAGCCGCTCGATGGTCGTGCCGTTGAAGCCCAATGCGTCGGCGCTGAGGTCGTAGGCGACGAACGGCGTGCGGAACGGCCCGTTGAGCACCGCCGCCAGCCTCAAGCCCCGCGCGGCGAGACCGGGCGCGATGGCGCGGGGCTCGGCGACGCGGACGGCGAGCTTCAACCCGTCGAACTCGCTGCGGCCGAGGTCGATCAGCCCGTCCGCCGCCACCGCTCCCACGGCGGAGCCGAGCTTGAGCCTGGTATCCGCCCGGCGATTGGCGAGGGTAGTGACGAGGTCCACGCGCACCAGCGGCTGGAGCAGGCGCTTGACCGGCCCTTCCGCCAGCATCAGCCCCGGATTGGCGTCGCCGCCGAGGGTGAAGGTGCCGTTCTTCGCGTTGACGCCGAGGTTGGCGAAGAGCTTGCCCCCGAGCCGCGCGACGGCGCGGCCGTTCCAGTCCGACCAGGCGCCGCGCCCGTTGACGCTGGCCGCGAGCGGCTGGGTGAGGCCGGTGAGCCCCGCGACGAAGCCGCCCGCCGGGGCGTCGAGGCGCAGGCCGAGGTCGAGCCTGTTGCGCTCCGGCACCGCGTCGAGGCGCAGGACCAGTCTGTCGCCGCCGGGAAGGCCGGGGCCGGCGATGGCGGCGGCGTTGAGGGCGAGCTGGGCGCGCCGGTCGGCGATCCTGGCGCGGCCGTCGAGCGACAGGAGGTGGCGGTAACCGGTGACCGCGGGATCGACATAGATGCGGTCGACCTTGAGCCGCCCGATGTCGAGGTTGATGTCGGGGAGCATCGGCGCGTTGGGATCGCCCGCCCTCAGCTCGGGCAGCCGCCACAGCCGCGCGCGCGGCACCTCGAGCGCGCGTATGTCGACATGGTTCGAGAAATAGGCCAGCGGCCGCCAGTCCATCTTCGCTTCGCTGGCGGCGAAGAAGCGGCCCTTGGGGTCGGACAAGGTCAGATCGTGCAGCGTCAGCTCGCCGAACAGCGAGCCATCGATCCGCCCGACGTTGATGTCGAGGCCCGAGGCCATTTCCAGGCCGTTAATCTGTTTGACGACGAAGCGCCGGCCGAAATCGCTGTTCAGCCACACCCAGAAGAGCAGCAGCAGGATGAGCAGGGTGCCGAACACGATCCCCGTCCACTTGACCGCGGCGCGGGCACGGAGCCGGCCGCGCGGCACCACGATCTCGGTGTCTGGCCCGGTCGCCATCAGAAGGCCTGCCCGATCGAGACGTAGACGGCGAAGCGGCTTTCGCCCTTCCGCCGGTTGAGCGGCATGGCGATGTCGGCCCGCAGCGGCCCGAAATTGGTGTAGAAGCGCCCGCCTATGCCGACGCCGTAGCGCATGTCGGAGAGCTTGGGCGTCTGGCTCTCATAGACCTGGCCGGCATCGACGAAGGCGACCACGCCGTAATTGCCGAAGCGGTAGCGGCCCTCGAGCGCGAACTCGATTTGGCTGCGGCCGCCGGTCGGGACGAGGATCGTCGGCGGGTCCTTTTCCTTGGGATCGGTGGGGTCGAACTTCGGGTTGGGCATCACCGCCTTGGGCCCGAGCTGCTGAAAGCCGAAGCCGCGCACCGAGCCGCCGCCGCCGCCGTAAAGGCGCCGCGAGGGCGCCAGCTCCGAGAGTGCCGCGCCGTAGACCGTGCCGACCATCGCCCGCCCGGCGATGGTGAGGCTCTCGCCCGCGGGGACGTAGACCCGGCCTTCCAGGCTGGAGCGCAGATAAGGCTGGGTCGGGTCGCGCAGCGACGTCTCGGGGTTGAGCCTGCCGATGATGCGATAGCCCTTGGTCGGATCGAGCAGGCTGTTCGAGCGGTCGTAGCCGAGCTGGCCGGTGAGGCCGGCGAGGAAATAGGTATCCTTGATGGAGATGGGCGGGAAGCGGGTCTCGTTCTCGTTGGTGGCGATCAGCTCTGCGCCATAGGCCCAGGTCCATACCTTCTGCCAGATCGGCGTCGATTCGCGGGTGACGAGGCCGTGGAGGCGGACCGTATAGCCCTTGAAGGCGGGCAGATCGCGGCGCCCCGCCTCGGCCTCGATCAGGATCGATCGGTCGCGCTTCCCGGCGTTCATCTTATGGAACGCGACGCGCAGTGACTGCTCCTGCGTCCCCGCTATCGCCGCGACGCGCAGCCCGCCCTCGGGCGGGAAGAAGTTGCGATGCTCCCAAGTGCCCTCGATGCGCAGGCCCTCGCCGGTCGAATAGCCTGCGGTGCCGTTGAGCGAGCGCGCCGGCCCGGCTTCCTGGCGGACGCGGATATTGACATATTCGGCGCCGTCCGGGGCCATCTCGCCGGTCGCGACCGGCTCGGCGGCGACGGTGCGGAACAGGCCGGTCGCGACCATCGCCTCGCGCAGATCGTCGACCTTGCGGCTGTCGTAAAGCTCGTCGCGCTTGAAGCGGGCGAGCACGCCGACATGATGCGCGTCGAAGGCGAGCTTGCCCTCGGTGGTGAAGCCGGCGAAGCGCGAACGGTGGCCGGGCTCGACCGGCAATGTATAGTCGCCGAGCCGGGTGTCGGGATCGAGCAATATGTCGCGCAGCCCCACCTCGGCGAACGGATAGCCCTCTTGCGGCAGCTTGAGGCGGACATTGGCCTCGGCCGCCTCGACCTCGGCGGCGACGATCGGCGTGCCGCTCTTCAACGGCAAGGCGTCGCGGGCCAGGCCGGCCGGCTCGGTCTCCGGCCCGTCGATCCGGATCGCGCCGAGGCTGTAGCGGGCGCCCGGCACGGCGGTGACGACGACCCGCAGCCGCCCCGGCGTCTCGGGCACCTGCTCGATCGAGGACAGAGCGGTGGCGTCGTAATAGCCCTCCGAGCGCAGGATGCGGACGGCGAGCTGCTCGTCCTCCTTCGCCCGGGCGCTGATGGCGGCGCCGTTGGTCGCCTCGCCGTCCGCGTCCTCGAGCGCCGAGAGGCTCCGGAAGCGGCCCTCGAGCCCGACTTCGGCGAGGCCCTCGACGGCGAGCGTGTAGCGGACCGGCTCCACCTTCTTCGCCTCGTCCGGCTTGGCGTCGGGGGGCGGCGTGGTCACGTCGAAGCTGGAGAGCGGCGTGAGCGGCTCGCTCAGCGCCGGGTCGGGCGGCGTCGCGGGCGGCGGCGGGAGCACCGGGATCGGCGCGGTGAGCGGCTGGCCGTCAGGGCCGGTGGCGGCGTCGAGCGGCGGCAGCTCGCGCTGGAATTCCTCGTCCGGAACGATCGGCTCGCCGGTGGGCGGCGGCGTCTGCGGGGGCGGCGGAGCGGCATGAACGGAGGCAAGCGCGACCGCGCCCGCGGCAACCGCTGCCATCAACCTGCCGGCCCTGATCAACCCTCCGCCGCTCCCGTAACCGGCCCAATCGAAACGCTAAACCGCGTCCGCTCGGCTTTGTTCCGGTGGCGAAATCGCCTTGATCTGGATCAGTTGCCCGGCAGCAAAGGCTTGGCGCCGTCGCCGACGATCGCGAAGCCGGCCCAGTAATAAGGGTGCGAGGTTTCGGGCCGGTCCATCAGCGCCTGCTCGGCCGCGCCGAGGGCCGAGGCCACCGAGACGCCCGGCCGCGCCCCGAACAGGCCGGAGACGAGCCGCTCGGTCGCGCGATAATCGTCGGGGACCGGCCAGTGGCTGGCGACCACCGAGCGTCCCCCGGCGCCCACGAAGGCGCGGACCAGCCCGTCGAGCGCGAAATCGCCGCCGGTCGCGACCCCCGCCTCCCGCGTCGCGGCGAGGCCGGCCTTGCCCGCCGTGTCGCAGGCGGAGAGGATTATCAGGTCCGCATCGAGCCTCAGGTCGTAAATCTCGGCGAAGCTCAGGAGCCCGTCCGATCCCTCGCCGCCGAAAGAGGTCAGCAGGGCCGGCCGCGCCGGGCATTCGGGCCGCGGCGCGCCGACCAGGCCGTGCGTCGCGAAATGGAGGATGCGGTATTGGGCAAGGTCGGGCCGCGCTTTCAGCGCCGTGTCGCTGAACGCCCGGCCGGTGACGACCTCCGCCCCCCGGCCGAGCGCGGCGGCGGCGGTGCGCAGCTCGGCCGCGGAGATGGGCCGCATCCAGAGGGAGGCCGGCCAGGCGCAGGGCGAGGCCGCGCCGACCAGATATTTGAGCGCGTCGTCGGAGGCGGAGGCGATCTCGGGCGGCGCGTTCTCGCCGAGGCCGAGATAGGATCTGGCGGCGCGCGAGGGCGGCGCGGCGCGGATGTCGCGGAAGGCGCGGGCCGAGACGGCGGTCGAGATGTCGCGGTCCCGCCCGAGCCAAGCCGTGCCGGTGAAGTCGAAGCCGTCGTCGCCGGGCCGCGCCGTCCGCGCCGCATAGCGCTCGACGCTGGCCCGGTCGGTGACGAGCAAATTGGGCGGCAGCCGCAGCATCGCCCCGTCCGGCTCGAAGACGAGGTGGCGGACCGCCGGCAGCTCGCCCTCGGCGGGTCCGAGCAATTGGCCGAACAGCCGGTTCGCCAAGGCAAGGTCGAACGGATAGGTCAGCACCTTGCCGTCCTCGACCGCCGAGATGGTGGCGCGCAGCGCGTCGACCTCGCGCTCGAGCTCGGCCGCGCCCGCGCCGAGCTTCCAGGCGCGCGCCGAGGCGGGCGTGACGAACAGGCCGTAGCCCTCGTCGCCGACCAGGATCATCTTGAAATAGGCCTCGCCGGGGCGGAGCAGCGCCTGGAGCTCGGCGAGGCCCATCGCCCCCGAGGAGAGGATGCGGTAGCGCGGGAAGTCGGCGAGCCTGGCCTGCGCCGCCACCTGGTCCCGCTCGAGCGCGCCGAGCGAAGCGCGAAGCTCGGCGAGGCGCGCGGCATCGGTTGCGGTCGGCTGCGGCGCGGCGGCGAGGCGGGCGGTCTCGATCCGGGTCCGCTCGATGTCGCGGGCGAGGCTCACCGACTGGCGGAACAGGCGCGAGGCCTCGTCGCTGCCGCCGCTCAGCTCGCGCGCCAGCACCGCCTGGGTCTGCGCGACGCCGGGGCGGAGCAGCAACTGGCTCGCCTTGAACATTTCGGCGACGCTGTCCGGCCGGTCCGGCTCGGCGGCGAGCAGGCGGAAATAGGGCGCGAGCGCGCGGCGCAGGCCGGGCGACGCGATGCCCCCGGCCGCGCTCGCCTCGACGATGTCGTGGTAGAGGGCGCGCGCCTCCCCGGTCCTGCCGGCGCGGGCGTAGAAGCCGGCGAGCCGGGCCTTGGCCGAGAGCAAGGCGGCGGACGCGGGGTAATCGGTTTCCACCAAGGCGAGCCCGGCCCGGTGAAGCCGCTCGGCCTCGACGGCCAGGCCGGCGCTCTCGGCCAGCGCCGCCTGCTCGCTCATGATCTGCGCTTCCATCCAGCTCACCGACGCCACCCGGCCGCGCCGCACGGCGCTCAGCCTGGCGAGGGCCTGGGCGAGCGCGTCCCCGGCCTCGGCGGGATGGCCGGTGAGGCGCAGGATGGCGCCGCGTATGTGCAGCGCCTGCCCGTCGAGTATCTCGGCCTTCTCCTCCTCGGTCAGCGCCCCGCCGGCGCCGCCGAGCTGGCGGGCGAGCGCGGAATCGGCGTTGAGGCGCGCGGCGGTGGCGGCGTCGATCTCCGCCGCGCCGACCGGGGCGAGCCGGCCCGGCGGCATCGGCTTGTCGAGCTCGGCGAGCGCGCCGGCCGCATCGTCCTGGTTCATGAGGTGGATGGCGCGATAGTTGCGCAGGCGACGCGCGGCGACGGGATCGTCGCCCACCGCCGCGGCGGCCTCGGCGAAGCTCTTCTCGGCCACGGCGAAGCGGCCGAGATCGGATTGCTGCAGGGCCTGGTTGGCGAGCAGCTCGGAGCGGGCGCCGCCGTTCGGGTCGGCCGCGGCGACGGCGGCGAAGAATTCGGCCGATTCGGCGAAGGCGCCGGCATTGTTGCGGCGATAGCCTTCGGCGCGGGCGCGGCCCGCATCGATCGTGCCGGCCTGGAGCCGGGCGAAAGCCGCGGGGTCGCCCGCCTCGGTGAGCGCCACCGCCACCTCGCCCGGCAGCGCGTGCCCGGCGACGAGGCTGCGCAGAGCGAGCCGCAGCGCGCTGTCATAGCCCGCAAAGCCTTCCGCAGCGAACCAGGTGCCGCCGCGGCGCAGGCCATAGGCGCGATAGGCGACCGGCGCGTCCTTCACCCGGCACTCGCGCCGCTCGACGCCCGCCAGGCCTTCGACGGCGACAGGCAGAGCGGGGCCGCAATCGGCTTCGCGCAGCGCGGTGAGCCGCGCGGCGGGGTCGTCGGCTCCGGCGCGCAAGGCGTAGGCATGGCCGACGGGGATGGCGGCGTCGCGGCAGAGGATGGCGTAGCCGGTGTCGAACAGGCCGGTCAGCGCCGGGTCGCGGGTCGCGAGCCGGGCCTCGCACAGGCCGGACGCGCCGAGGCGGAAGGACTCCCCGAGCGGCGGCGGCGCGGCGGCCGCGGCGGGCGCCGCGAGGGCCGCGGCGGCGAGCCAGGCGACGAGCAGGCGCCTCACTTGTCCGGCTCCCTGGCGTCGCCGGTCCAGGCGGTGGAATCGCCGCCGCTCGTCACCGGCTCCTCGATCGGGCGATCGGCCAGGAAGCCGAGGTCGATCAGCAGGCCCGGATCGAGCGGCGGCAGGCGCGGCAGCGCGAACGGCCCGGTGAGGAAGGTCGCGCTGCGTATGTCCGGGATGAGCGAGGCCTGCTTCACCGGCCGCGGCGGCGGCGGCACGATGATGACCGGCGGCCCCGGCGGCGGCGGGGGCGGCGCAGAGGGTGGCGGCGGCGGGGGCGGCGGAGGCGGGGGAGGAGACGGCGGGGGAGGCGGAGGCGGCGGCGCGGGCGGCGGCGGACAGCCCTGGTTGATGTTGCAGCGGTTGAACTCGGATTGGTCGGTATAGCTCGTCCCCGCGCCCTTGCCGTAATCGACCAGGGCATAGAATTGCAGGCCGGTGACGAACGTCCCGTCCGCCTGGCGCTGGCGGCCGAAGGCGACGACGTCGATCGGCGACGCGCTCGAGGCGCGGATGCGGAGGCCGCCGGGACCGACGGTGAGCCCGGCCAGATCGGTGAGCGTGCCGGTGTTCTGGACGTAGAGCGTCCGCCCCACGGTCAGCGTCATCGCATTGGCCTGGAGATAGCCCTGCAGGTTCACCGCGCCAGCATTCTGCGTCAGCACGGCGGAGACGCCGCCCGGCTGCGCGTCCTGCTGGAGCATGGCGGCGCGGAGCGGGTCGACGACATCGATGTCGCGGGCGCTGAGGGCGAGCGCGCCGCCCGGATTGCCGGCCGCGTCGGTGATCAGGATCGCGCCCGAAGGCGTCACCACCTGGATCCGCTCGCCGGCGTTTATCGTGAACGTGTCCGAAGGCGCGGCGTTGCCGTAGAGGGCTTTCCCCTCCACGCGGACGCGGCCCACCGTATTCAGCGCGAAGGCGGCGAGGCCGGCGCCGCCGTCGCTGCCGCTCAGGGCGAAATCGCGCAGAATCACGTCCGCGTTGCGCAGCGGGTCCGCGCTGATCGCCGGAGCCTGCAGGGTGAGCGTGCGGGCGCGGATGCGGGCGACCTCGGACTGGTCGAGCGTATAGCCGCCCGCTCCGGCCGCGCCGCCGCCGACCGCCGCCGGCTGGCCGTTGGCGACGATGTCGAGCAGGACGGAGTTGGTCGTCGCGGAGCCGAGGCTGCCGCCGGCGCCGAAGATCATGTCGTTGGACCGCAACACCATGTCGCGGCCCGCCGTGGCGCCGGTGACGGTGATGGCGAGCGGAGTCGTCGCCGTCAGCGTCCCGCCGACCGCGGCCTGGTCGAACTGGATCGGCCCACCGGCGGCGACGCCGGCGTCGCCGCTGGTCGCGAGGCGGGTGCCGGGATTGGCGGTGAAGGCGCCGCTGCTGGTGGCGGCAAGGCTCGCGGCGTCGAGGGTCGCGAGGCCGGCCGGGCGGGCGGCATGGGTGACGAGGATGGCGCCGAACGGCGCGGCGAGCGCGACGCCGGCGCCCTTCAACTGGCCAATGCCCGTCGCGTCGATCTTGAGGTCGCCGCCGCTGGTCGCGCTGGTGCCGCCGGTGACGGTCACCGTGCCGGCGTTCAGCGTGAAAGAGGAGGACGGCCGGACCGCCGCGGGGCCGGTCGCGGAGGCGGTGAGGGCAAGGCTGCTGAGCTGGACGTTCGATTGGTCGGCGACGATGTGCCACTCGCCCGGGCTGTTGTCGTTGGTGTTGCCGGCGACGGCGTCGGCGGTGCCGGCGAGGCTCCCGGCCTGGAGGCTGCCGGGGCCGATGCCGAGCTGGTCGAAGCTCGCGCCGGCGGTGACGATGCCGCCCGCGGCGGTGCCGATCGAGCCGGTTCCGCCGACGCCGGCGCCGCCTGCCCCGCCGGTCGCCGTGGCGTTGAGGGTCGCGGCGCCGGTCACGGTCGCCACGGCCCCACGCGCGAGGAGCTGGGCCGCGCCGCCGG
>JBJMTY010000177.1:0-4727 GCA_045811445.1 Allosphingosinicella sp.
AGGCTGTTCTCCTTCTTGCCGTGGGTCATCAGCCACTTGCCCATCTCGCGGATGAACGCGCGCGACGAGTAAGGCTTGGGTTCGAGCGAATTGGCGATGTCGCCGATCGTGTGATCGGTCTCCTGCAGCTTCTCCTCGTCGATATAGGTGTCGTAGATACGGTCGATGTAGAGCGAGCGCAGGGTGTCGTCGTCAGGAATTTCAAGGGCTTGATAGTGCTTGTGGCCAAGTGCTTCGAAGAAATCCATGTCGACGATGGTGGCGCCGGTGGCGACGATCGCATCGACCATGTTGTTGCGCACCAGCTCGGCATAGAGGTCCATGCAGCCGCCCGCGGAGGTCGACCCGGCGATGACCAGGATCACTGAGCAGTCCTTGTCGGCGAGCATGTTGTTGTAGATTTCCGCCGCCCGGCCGAGGTCGCGGCTCGTGAAGCTCATCTTCTTCATCGCGTCGACGATCGGCCGCGCGTCGAAGCTCGTGATGTCGATATGCTCGACGACGGTGGAGAGCAGCTCCGCCTTGCGGGTGTCGTTGCGGGCGAGTTCGTTCATTTCACAATCCATCATTCCACAATGAACCGCCGTCGTTGGGGGGACGCGGAAAACCCGTAATCGTCACCCCGGACTTGATCCGGGGTCCACCTTTCCTTCTGCCGCCTTGCGGGAAAAGAAGGTGGATGCCGGATCAAGTCCGGCATGACGTTGATCCAATCGCCGGTTACAGCGTGACGACGTTGCTCGCGGCGGGGCGTTCCTCGTCCGCGCCGTAGAGCGTCGCCATCGGCTCGTCCGTCATCTCGACCTTGGCGACCGCGCCGAAACCGTTGAACGCGGTTCGCATCGCGCAGCCATAGGCGCCGAGCATGCCGATCTCGATATAGTCGCCCGGGCCCACGTCGGCGGGCAAATCGAACGGCCCGGCCATATGGTCGAGATCGTCGCAGGTCGGCCCGTAGAAGCTGAATGCCAGGTCGCGCGCGTCCGAGTCCGTCTCGCGCACCAGCCGCACCGGAAAGCGCCAGCCGATATGGGCCGCGTCGAACAAGGCGCCATAGGCGCCGTCGTTGATGTAGAGCTGGTCGCCGCGGCGCTTCTCGACGCGGACCAGCACGCTGGCATATTCCGCGCACAGCGCCCGGCCCGGCTCGCACCACAATTCGGCGGAATAGGATACCGGCAGATCCTCGAAAGCCCGCGAGATGACCGCGAAATAGGCTTCGAGCCCCGGCGGCTCCATGCCCGGATAGATCGAGGGGAAGCCGCCGCCGACGTCGACGATGTCGACGGTGACCGCCGCCTCGACGATCGCCGCGCGTACCCGCTCCATCGCTTCCGCATAGGCCGCCGGCGTCATCGCCTGGCTGCCGACGTGGAAGCAGATGCCGAGCGCGTCGGCCGCCTGGCGGGCCGCGAACAGCAGGGCCTTCATCTCGTCCGGCTCGGCGCCGAACTTGGAGGCGAGGCTCAATTTGGCGTGGTCGGACGAGACGCGGATGCGCACGCACAGGTTAAGGTCGCTCGCCATGACGCCCTCAATGGAGGTGGCGCGGACGATCTTGTCGAGCTCGTCCAGCGTGTCGAGCGAGAAGGTGCGCACGCCGAGCCGATAGGCTTCCGCGATCGCTTCCTCCGCCTTCACCGGATGCATGAAGCACAGCACCGCGTCGGGCAGCGTTTCCGCCACCAGCCGCACTTCGGCGATCGAGGCGACGTCGTAATGCGTGATGCCGCTTTCCCACAGCACCTTCAGCAGGTCCGGCGAGGGGTTGGCCTTCACGGCATAGAGCGAGCGGCCCGGAAACTTCTCGACGAAGAAACGGGCGGCGCGCCGTGCGGCGTGCGGACGAAGGAGCGTGACCGGCTGGACCGGGCGCTGCCGTGCGACGTCGGCAACGCAGGCGTTGCCGTGATGGGCGATAGCTAGCCCCAGCGCGCTATGGTGCGTGTGCAACTCAAGGGACCTCCAAAGGCGGTAGTTGACGACGAGGCTGCCTTGCGGTTGTTGGAAGTCCCCATGGGGCAGCGGCGCGTGATATATGGGCGCCGTTCCCTCGTGTAAAGACCTGCATCTTCCCCCGGATATACAGAGGCTTGCGTGACACAGGAAAGGCCCACCGCCAAGGGTGTCGAGGCTGCGGCGAGCCGTGTCGCCGCTCATGTGACCCTGACGCCCCTGCTGCCGCTCGACTGGGAGGGCCGGCGGGTCTGGATCAAGGCGGAATGCCTGCAGCAGGGCGGCAGCTTCAAGCTGCGCGGCGCGTTCAACCGGCTGCTGCTATTGAGCGAGGCCGAACGGGCCCGCGGCGTCGTCGCTTTCTCGTCCGGCAACCATGCGCAGGGCGTCGCCCTCGCCGCGCGCCGCCTGGGCATCGCCGCGACCATCGTCATGCCGTCCGACGCGCCCGCGGTGAAGCGCGACGCCACCCTCGCCGCCGGGGCCGAGATCGTCGCCTACGACCGCGCCACGCAGAGCCGCGAGGCGATCGCCGCCCGCCTCGCCGCCGAGAAAGGCTGCGTGCTCGTCCCCTCGTTCGACGATGTCGACGTCATCGAAGGGCAGGGGAGCGCCGGCGTCGAGATCGGCGAGCAGCTCGGCCATTGCCCCGACACGGTGCTGGTGCCGTGCGGCGGCGGCGGCCTCTCGGCCGGCATCGCTTTGGCCTTGCCCGGCGCCGCGATCGTCACCGTCGAGCCCGCCGGCTGGGACGACATGGCCCGCTCGCTGGAAGCCGGGACGCCGGTGCCGGTCGAGGAGCCCGCGCCGCCGACCCGCTGCGACGCGCTCCAGACCCGCCTGGTTTCGCCGCTGACCCTGGACGCGCTCCGGGGGAGCGGCGCGCGCGGCCTGTCGGTGACCGAAACGGAGATCGAAGCCGCCATGGCCTTCGCCGCGCGCCACCTGCGCCTCGTCGCGGAGCCGGGCGGCGCCGTCGCGCTGGCCGCCTTGCTCGCCGGCAAAGCGGGGCCGGTCACGGCGCGGACGGTGGTGGTGATATCGGGCGGAAACGTCGATCCGGCGCTCTACGCCGAGATTCTCGCCCGCTCCGGCGCCTGATCCGCCCGGTCGTGGAGCGCCTCGACGGCGCGGGTCAGCGCCTCGAGCTCGCAGCCCAAGGTCCTCAGCTCCGCGGCATAGACCTCGGCATCGTGGCCGGGCCGCGCCAGCGAGGCGGCCTCGATCAGCGAGTCGATCACCATCGACAGGCTCGGCAGGATCGTCTCCTCAATCCGCTCGAACGCCTCGTCCAGATCCCGTGCCGGTTGCGGTTCAGCCATGGCCCCAGGCTACGCCCGTCGCCTTAACCTTTCGTAAAGCGCGTCCCTCTTCCCTCGCGCTTTTTCCCGGCTAAACCCGGCCGGATGCAGACTGCCGCCACCACCGCTTTCTCGCTCGCCATCCTCGCCGCCTTCGCCCTGGCGGCGGGCGGCGCCTGGCTGATCGCCGCGCGCAAGGCGCCGAAGCAGGGCGCGCTGATGCTGGTCATGGCCGCCGTGCTCGTCGCCAACGTGCTGATCTGGACGCTGTGAGCGTCTTCGCCTTCGCCCGCGCGATCGTCCGCGCGCCGCCCCGCAGCGTCGTCGACGGCCTGCGCACGGGCGCGCAGGCGCCGACCTACGAAGGCGTGCTCGCCGAGTTCGAAGCCTATGTCGCCGCGCTTGAGATGGCCGGCCTAGCCGTCGACAGGCTGGACCCGCTCGAGCCCTATCCCGATTCGCTCTTCGTCGAGGATCCCGCCTTCGTCGTCCCCGAAGGCGCGATATTGCTGAGGCCGGGTGCGCCGAGCCGGATCGGCGAAGCCGCCGAGATCGCGCTTGCGCTCGAGCGCCTTTTCCCCCGCCTGCTGACCCTCGATCGCGGCCATGCCGACGGCGGCGACATCCTCATCCTGCCGGACGAGATTCTGATCGGGCTGTCCGGCCGCACCGACCGCGCCGGCGCCGTCCGCTTCTGCGAGCTGACCGGCGAGCTCGGCCGCCAGGCGCGGATCGTCGAGACGCCGCCGGGCATCCTCCACCTCAAGACCGCCTGCGCCCTCGTCGATGAGCAGGCCGTCATCGCCGTCCCGGCGCTCGCCAGCCTGTTCGCCGGCTTCGAGGTGATCGAGACCCCGCCGGGCGAGGAAAAGGCGGCAAACCTGCTCCGCCTCAACGACACGATCCTGCTCGGCGCCGATTACCCCCGCACCGCCGAGCGCCTCGCCGGCCGCGCGGCGAAGCTCGTGCCGGTTTCGGTCGCCGATATCCGCAAGATCGACGCCGGCCTCTCCTGCCTCTCGCTGCGCTGGTGAGCTACGCCCGCGCGATTCCCGTCATGCCGGACTTGATCCGGCATCCACGGACACCGCGGCGCGGAGCCTCGCACGAGCGCGTTCATGGATTCCGCCCTTCGCCCTTGGCCGAATGACGGGGGGGACGTATTCAGTCCTCCCTGTCGCCGCAGGCGATGGGGAGGGGGACCGCGTGAAACGCGGTGGAGGGGCAATTCTGAGTCTGTAGGGCCCCTCCACCAGGCTGCGCCTGGTCCCCCTCCCCATGCGCTTCGCGCACAGGGAGGATTAGGGCAGGAGCCACGCCTGCCTATTGCACCGCCGCCGCCTTATCCTCGTCATGCCGGACTTGATCCGGCATCCATGAACACCGCGGCCCGAAGGTTTGTACGGCCGCGTTCAGGCCGCCGCGACTTTCAGCGGATCGGGCAGGCCGGATCGAGCCGGAAGTCCAGAT
>JBJMTY010000178.1:0-7026 GCA_045811445.1 Allosphingosinicella sp.
CGTCCCTCGTCGGTCACGATGCGTCAGCATCGCTCCCTCCTCGCTCCTTGCCCTGGCCCAAAATCCGCTCCGTCACGACCGTTGCGGGTATCGAGTATGGACCCTAGTTCCAGCTTTCTGCTCCTCGCCCGCTTCGGCTTCGTCGCGCGCGGGATCATGTACATGCTCGTGGCCTGGCTCGCGCTGCGGGTCGGGCGGAACGAGGATGCGGGCAACGCGCTCGGCTATCTCGGCAGCGGCGGCGGGCGGGCGATCCTCGCCGGCATGGCGGTCGGCTTCGCCGCCTATGCGGCCTGGCGGCTGGTCGACGCGGCGCTCGACACCCAGCGGCGCGGCAAGGGCTGGAAAGCGATCGGCAAGCGCCTGGCCGGCGCCGGCAGCGGCGTCATCCACGCCGGCCTTGCTCTCTCCGCGGCCAGGGTGGCGCTGGGCCATCACGGCTCCGGCGGCGGATCGAGCCGCACCGCGGAGACCGGCGCGGCGACGGCGCTGCAATGGCCCGGCGGCGAGACCCTGCTGCTCGGCGCGGCGGCAATGCTCGCCGCGGTGGCGGTGGCGCAGGTCGCGATGGGGGTGAGGCTGCGTTTCCTCCACCACATGTCGGCGGAGGCGGAGCGGCATTGGTGGGTGAAGGCGGCGGGCCTGGTCGGCTATTGCGCGCGCGGCGCGATCTTCGCGGCCGCCGCCTGGCTCATGTTCCGCGCCTCGGCCGATCACGCCCCCTCCAAGGCCGGGGGCCTCGGCGATGCGCTGCGTGCCTTGCCGAGCCTCGCCCGCGCCGCGGCGGCGGCGGGCCTCGCGGTGTTCGGGCTGTTCAGCATGGTCGAGGCCCGCTTCCGCCGAATGCCCGACCCGCGCCTCGCCGAGCGGGCGCGCCGCTTCGCCCGCTGACACGTCGGAACGGGCCCGTACCGGCCTGCGTTCTCACCGGCGATGGTCCGCCGCGCCGCTCTCCTCATCCCTTTGGCCCTTGCCGCCTGCGCGTCGGGCGAGGATGCGCGCCTCGCCGCGATCAAGGATGCGCGCTCGGTGCTGGCCGAATGGAGCGCGGTCGAGCGGGAGGCGGCGGCCGGCCGGGTCACCCTGTCTTATGCCGACGCGATGCGCCGCAAGGCCCGCGAGACGCTGGCGGCGGACCGCAAGGCGATAGGCGACGCGGCGTTGCTCGCCCGCATCACCCTGGTCCTCGACACCCCCCGGCCTTCCGCCGAAAACCTCGCCGCGGCCGGCGAGGCGGTGGAGCAAGCGGAGACTCGCCTTGAAGGTGAGTGAGCTCGCTCTGGGTATCCTCACCGCCGTCGGCGGCTTCGTCGACGTCAGCGAGCTCGTCTTCATGTCGCAGGCCGGCTCGCGCTTCGGCTATGCCCTGGTCTGGGTCGTGATCGTCTCGACGATCGGCATCATGGTGTTCGGCGAGATGAGCGGCCGCGTCGCCGCCATCGCCAAGCAGCCGGTCTTCAACCTGATGCGGAACCGGCTCGGCTTGCGCCTCGGCCTCGTCACTTTGATCGCGTCCTTCCTCAGCAATCTCATCATCTGCGCGGCCGAGATCGGCGGCGTCGCCTTGGTGCTGGAGCTGCTGACCGGCGCGCCGATGCGGCTGATGGCGCTCGCCGCCACCGCCGTCTTCATCGCCACCGTCTGGTTCCTGCCGTTCAAGTGGATCGAGCGCAGCTACGGCCTGCTCGGCCTGTTCATGCTCGTCTTCGGCGCGGCCCTGATCGCCATTCACCCGCCCTGGCGCGAGATCGCCGCCGGCGCCGTGCCCCAGGTGCCCGCCGGCCTGTCGGGCCGCGACCTCCTCGCCTACGCCTATTTCTCCGTCGCCCTGCTGAGCGCGGTCATGTTCCCCTACGAGACCTATTTCTACTCGTCGGGTGGCATCGAGGACGAATGGGGCGAGAAGGATCTCGGCATCAACCGGCTGACCACTTTGGTCGGCTTCGGCCTGGGCTCGCTCCTCGCCATCGCCCTGCTCGCGAGCGCGGCGCAATTGTTCGGCCCCGCCGGCATCTCGCCCGAGCTGATCGGCAGCGTCGCCTTGCAGGCGTCGGCGCCGTTCGGGCGGGCGGGGGTGCTGCTCGCCTTGCTCGGCATGCTGTTCGCGATCGGCGGCGCGGCGATCGAGACCTGCCTCGCCAACGCCTACAGCCTCGGCCAGTTCTTCGGCTGGCGCTGGGGCCGCCACCGGCCGCCGCGCGAGGCGCCGCGCTTCACCCTCGCCTGGATGCTGGTCTTCGCCGCCGCTTTGGTCATCGTCCTCACCGGGGTCGAGCCGATCCAGCTCGCCGAATATGCCGTGGTGGCCTCGATCCTGGTCCTGCCGCTCACCTATCTGCCGCTGCTGCTGCTCGCCGGCGACCGCACCTACATGCGCGCCCACGCCAACGGCCTATTGGCCAAGACCCTGGGCTGGGGCTTCTACGCGCTGATCGTCGTCGCAGCGGTGGCGGCGCTTCCGCTCTATCTGCTGACCTCCGGGGGCCAGTTGTGAAGCCCTCGGGCTCGATCAAGCTGGTGGCGGCGCTGCGCGATTTGCAGATTGTCGACCGCGACGGATGCAATTGCGGCATCGTCGACGATGTCGAGCTGGAGGGCCGGCCGGGCGGGCCGCTGAAGGTCGCTGCTCTCCTCGTCGGGCCCGGCGCCTATGCGGCGCGGCTGCCGGGATGGGCGATGCGCCTCGTCGGCTGGATCGGCGGGCGCCAGGCGGTGAACGTGCCGTGGACGCGGGTCGAGAGCATCACGAGCGTCGTCCACCTCAACGTCACCGCGGCCCAGGCGGGGCTCGGCAAAGGCGAGGGCCGGGCGCTGCGCTGGCTGCCCGGAGGCGGGCGATGAGGCTCGGCGACCTTTATGGGGCGCCGGTGCGCACCGAGGACGGGGAACGGCTGGGCGCCGTCCTCGAAGTCTATGCCAAAGGCGGGCGGGTCGTGCGCCTCGGGGTCGGCGCCGCCAACCTGATCGAGCGGCTCCTCCCTGAGGGCCGCCGCGGGCGGCAGGTGGCTAGGGACGACGTCGTCGCTTTCGACGGCGGCAAGATCGTCGTTGCGCGGAAGAAAAGCGGGCGGGCTTAGAGCGGTGCCAGGCTGTACAGTTTCGTCATGCCGGACTTGATCCGGCATCCACCTTTCTCTTGGCTTTCCGCAGCGGTTGAAGAAGATGGACCCCGGATCAAGTCCGGGGTGACGATTAAGCCTGATTGTTCAAGGCTCTAGCGCGGGAAGGCTCCGGCTCAGCGCCTCGGGCACGCGGCTTCGGTGGGGGGTGGCCGAGACAAATTTGGGCCCGGAGGCGCCACCGGGGGGGGGGAGGTTAGCGCGTCCGGGCCCATGTCGTGGATAGCGAGAGCGGGGGGGCAAAAGGTCACTATCCGAACTGCACAACGGGGCAGCGGCGGGTCGGTTCCGCCGGGGGCGCATTTTTTTCGAAGATCGCCCATTTTTTTCGCAACCCGGCCCCGCGCGGGCCGGTTGAGGAGGGGAAGGAGGAAGTTTTCCCATGGCCAAGCCGCCCCGCTCGACCCAGCACAGCGATCTCGACGGCGTCCACGAGGACGAGAAGAGCCACGTCGACAGCGCCAACGAAGCGGGCCAGGACACGTCCGACCTCGCCCGCGCCCACGACCAATCGGCCGGCCGGCCGGATTATTCGGACGACCGTTCCTAGCGCGGCGGAGAGCTAACCTGCCCCATCTCGTCATGCCGGACTTGATCCGGCATCCACCTTTTTCTCGCTTTCCAAGCGGTTGAAGAAGATGGACCCCGGATCAAGTCCGGGGTGACGGGATCAAGTCCGGGGTGACGGGATCAAGCCCGGGGTGACGATTCGATCACACGGCGAGGGTTTTAGCGCGTGTCGCCCCGCGCCACGACAGCGATGTCGAGGCAATAGCGGCCGTCCTCGGTGTCGCGCTCGAGCGTCGAGCGGAGCTGCCGCGACAGGCCGACGACGATCCGCTCGAACCTTTCGGCGATCGCCCGGTCGCACTGCACGTCGCCGCGCAGGCTCTCGGTTTCGATCATCAAAGTCGCGGTGCCGGCGCCCTCGCCGTCGCCGTTGAGGGCGACCGAAACCGCGCTGGCGCCGCACAGCATCGCGAACTCGACGATCTCGGTGATCAGGAAGGCGACCGACACGGCGACGTCCTGGGTGGCGTAATAGGGATCGACGTCCAGCCGGATCGCCATCCCCGCGGCCGAGGGCGGCGCGGTGGCGCGCAGGTTCGCCGCCAGCTCCGAGATCAGGGATTTCAGCGAGACTCCGCGATTTTCCTCCAGCTCGGCATAATGGTTGCGGTGGACGACGGCGAGCGCGTCGACCCGCCGCTGGATCGAGGCATAGGCGGCCGAGACCTGCTCGTTGGGCGAGCCCCGGGCGTGCAGGTTGAGCAGCGAGGCGACGACCTGGAGGTTGTTCTTGACCCGATGGTGGACCTCGCGGACCAGCCGGGTCTGGCGCTCGACCGCCGCCTCCAGCTCGGCCTCATGGTGCGAAACGGTGCGCACCACCTTGTCGAAGGCCTCGCCGAGCTCGTTGATCTCGCGCGCCGGCGTGGCGACGCGCGGGAGGCCGATATTGGGGTCGCCGGGCCGGTAGGCGGCGACGGCGCGCTGGACCTTGCCGAGCGGCTCGAGCAGCAGGCGATGGACGACCAAAGCGCCGATCAAGGCGGCGAAGATCCACATCAGCACCGGCAGCAGGATGGTGAGGATGTCGGCGGCGCTGAACGGCCGCGCGCCGAGCCGGATGTCGAGGCGGAGCTGCCCGCCGCCGACCGGCTCCGAGCCGCGCACCGTCTCGATGAACGGGCCGCCGGCATATTCGGAGCGCAGCACCATCGTCCGTCCGCCTTGGCGGAGGCTGAGGTCGAAACGGGGGCTGGTGCCGGGGATGTAGGTGAGCGTGTGGAGCGTGGCGCGGCCATAATCGATTACGCCTTCGAGCGCCCCGCCGGAATCGTAGAGCCAGAGGCGCAGCGTCTCGCCGCCGGGCAATATCTGGATTCGCGTGCCGCCGCGGGCGCGCGGCGCGGCGGCGAGGGCCGGGGCGAAGCCGTTGCTCGCGCAGAGCAGCCGCGCGCCGGGCGCATAAAGGGCGTAGCGGGCGGCGACGGGGCCTTGCTCGAGCTTGTGCAGCGTCTCGCGGCAGATTTCGCCGCCGCCGGGGCCGGGCGCGAGGCGGATCGCGGCATAAGCGGTGCCGATGGTGATGATGCCGCGCGCGAAATCGGAATTGAGCCGCTGGGCCTTGATCTGGAGCCGGGTCAGCGTCTCGACGCGGCGCTCCTCGCTCTTCTGGCGGGCGCTTTCGAGCGAGGCGGCGATGGCGACCAGGCCGAGCGGCAGCAGAGCGAGGCTCAGCGCGAGGAGCATCTTGAGCCCCGTGGAGAGCCGCGCGAACCGCGCCTCGATCCGGCCTGCGCCGATCCAGCCTTGGGAAGAATCGTTCAATGGAATCCGCCGCCTTCGGTCGAGGCGGTGTTAACCCAGCTTGCCGAGCAGATCGAGCATTTCGGGCGGCACATCCTCATTCACGGCCTGCTGGTAGGCGGCGCGCAAAGCGTGGCCCACTTCCGGGCTGCCGCCGCGCTTCTTCTTCGCCTTGGGAGGACCGGCGCTCTCGGGCTCGGCCGGCTGATCGATCCTGCGCCGGCGGTCCCTGTCGTCTTCGAAGCTCAAAGTCTCATACCCCTCGCAGTCGCGCCGCGCCCGCTACAGCAAAAAAGGGGCGCTCGACACCCCTCCGGCCCGATGCCGGCTGAAAGATGCGAGGCCCACCCCGCGGCCGATAACGGCCCGCGATGGGGCTTGAAACAAAAAAGTCGCCCGATGGTTCCACCGTCGCATGAGGGAGCGGGCAGGGCCTTTTCCTCTCCACGCGCGCGCGCTTTTCTCCCCCGGGCCGGGGTTGCAAAGCGCGAGCCGTGCATTCCATAGAGCCCGCAATCGAACAGGAGTCGTAACGAATATGTCGCTTGGCCAGGAACTCGCGCCGCACCTCCCCTTCCTGCGGCGCTACGCGCGCGCCCTGACGGGGAGCCAGAGCCACGGCGACGCCTTCGTCCGCGCGACGCTGGAGGCGATCGTGGCCGCGCCCGACGATTTCCCGCGCGACGTCGATGCCCGGCTCGGCCTCTACCGGACCTACCACGCCATCTGGTCGACCGCGAACATCGAGGAGGATCCGGGCGCTGGCTCGACCGACGGGCCGGAGGGCATCGCCCAGGCGCGCCTCGCCCGCATCACGCCGCTGTCGCGCCAGGCGCTGCTGCTGACCGCGATGGAAGGCTTCACGCCCGAGGATGCAGGCTATCTCATCGGCGCCGGCCCGGACGAGGTCGAGCGGCTGGTCGCCGAGGCGCTGGCCGAGATCGAGCGCCAGACCCGCGCCGAGGTGCTGATCATCGAGGATGAGCCGATCATCGCGATGGACATCGAGACGATCGTCCGCGACCTCGGCCATAACGTCACCGGCGTCGCCGTCACCCGCGACGAGGCGGTGGCGCAGGCGATGGCGCGGCGGCCGGGCCTCGTCCTCGCCGACATCCAGCTCGCCGACGACAGCTCGGGCATCGACGCGGTCAAGGACATCCTCTCCGAATTCCAGGTGCCGGTGATCTTCATCACCGCCTTCCCGGAGCGCCTGCTCACCGGCGAGCGGCCGGAGCCGACCTTCCTCATTACCAAGCCCTTCCAGCGCTCGACCGTGAAGGCGGCGATCGCCCAAGCCCTGTTTTTCGACGACGCGACGCTGCCGGTCTAAGAGGGGAGCCGGGGACAGTCACTTTTCTGAAGGGCGGAGGGGAGTGGAGGGGACAGTCACTTTTCCGAAGGTGGGTGTCGGCCTGACACCGACGTGCGGAAAAGTGACTGTCCCCGGCTCGCCGTGCGGAAAAGTGACTGTGCCCTTCGGAACCGCCTCACCCAGCGGGCGTTGCTCGCCTGAAACGAACGGAACCGAGGGATCATGGGCGACGGCGAACGGCATCTCGACACCACCCGCGCGCGCGCGGGCCAGTCGAAC
>JBJMTY010000179.1:0-9347 GCA_045811445.1 Allosphingosinicella sp.
GCTCGGGCTTCGGCGAGCGCTTCGCCGCCAAGGGGCGCTACCGGGCGCGGATGGAGGCGATGCCGGTCAAGCTGGTCACTTATCCCCAGCCGGGCCTGTACGGCGCCGCGGCGGCCTTCGCCGAGGAATTCGGGGGATGAGGCTGGCGGGGCGCGAGGTCGAGACGCCGTGGGGCCGCGACGACGGCGCCGGCGCCGGTCGGCGGGTCGGCGAGATCTGGTTCGAGGCGGCGAACGGCCAAGAGCTGCCTTTGCTGGTCAAATATCTGTTCACGGCCGAGCCGCTGTCGGTGCAGGTCCACCCCAACGAAGCGGCGGCGCGGGCGCGCGGGCTCCCCCACGGCAAGAGCGAATGCTGGTACGTGGTCGCGGCCGAGCCGGGGGCGCGGATCGGGCTCGGCTTCACGCGCGCGCTCTCGGCGGATGCGCTGCGCGCGGCGGCGGCGGACGGGTCGATCGAGCGGGAAATGGGCTGGCACGAAGCGAAAGCGGGCGATTTCTTCTCGGTCCCCGCCGGGACGGTCCACGCGATCGGCGCCGGCCTCACCCTGATCGAGGTGCAGCAGCCGAGCGACGTCACCTACCGGCTCCACGATTACGGCCGGGGCCGGACGCTCCACCTCGACGAGGCCGTCGCGGTCGCCGACCGGGGCCCGTATCGCGAGCCGCGGCGGCGCGGCGAGGGCGTGCTGCTCGACGGGCCGCATTTCGCCGTCGCCAGGCTGGCGCCGGGCGGCGCGGACCCGTTCGCGGGCCGCCCGCGCTTCCTGCTGCCGCTGGGGCCCGCGCCGGCCTGCCTCTATCTGGAGCCGGGCGAGCCGCTCCCCGCTCTGGGCGGGCCGGCACTGCTCGCCGCGGCGCCATGAACAAGATTTAACCCGCCCGCCGCGCGCCGCGAAAGGTCGAGCGTGCTAGGCGCTCGACGTTCATGGCCAATCCGATCTTCCTCGACCCGTCCGGACGGCGGGGCCGCCGCGCGCGCGGCACGCTCGCCGCCTTGCTGCTCTTCCTGTTCGCGGCGGCGGCGGTGTTCGCCGCGACCATCGTCGAGGTGCCGCTGCCCGGGCCGCTGCCGCTCCACTGGCCGCGGGCCAAGCTCCACGCCTTCGCCGAGCGGGTCGGCCTCGCCCATCCCAAGCCGGTGCGGCGGGCGCTCTACGGCGGCACCTGGCTCCCCGCCGCGCCGGCCAAGGGCGCGCGCGACGGGCGGCCGGCGGTGAGCGCCTTCTACGTGCCGTGGGACGAGACCAGCCGCGCCTCGCTCGCCGCCCATGTCGGCGAGCTGGACGAGGTGGTGCCGGCCCTCGCCACCGTCACCGGCCCGAACCACGCCTTCAAGATCGTCTCCGACCCGGCGTTCGAGCGCATCCTGGCCGACGCGCCGCGCAAGCCGCGGGTCATGCCGATGATCCAGAATGTCGACGATTCGCTCTGGGACGCGGCCGGCGCCGCCGCCTTGCTCCACGATCCGGCGGCGCGGGCGCGGCTGATCGGCCAAATCGGCGCCTTCCTCGCCGCGCGAGGCGCGGCCGGCGCGGTGTTCGACTTCGAGACCCTGCCGGCCTCGTCGCAGGGCGACTACAAGATTTTCCTCGCCGAGGCGCGGCGGACGCTGGAGCCGCGCGGCTTCGCGGTCGCGCTGACCGCACCGGTCGACGATCCCGACTGGCGGCTCGCCGATTACGGCCGCGTCGCCGACCGGCTCTACCTGATGCTCTACGACGAGCATTGGATGACCGGCGACCCCGGGCCGATCGCCTCGCAGGCCTGGTTCGTGCGGCGGATGGAGGCGGCGGTGCGCGCGGTGGGGCCGGGCAAGGCGGTCGCAGCGATCGCCAATTACGGCTACGATTGGGCCGAGGGCGGCGGCGCGGCCGAGGTCCAGACCGTCGAGGAAGCCTGGCTCTCCGCCCGCGACAGCGAGGCGGAGATCCGCTTCGACCCGGACAGCGGCAACGAGAGCTTCGACTATCGCGACGAAGCGGGCGCGCTCCACCACGTCTGGATGACCGACGCCGCCACCTTCTGGAACCAGCTGAGAGCCGCCCGCCTCGAGGGCCTGGGCGGAATTGCCTTGTGGCGGCTCGGCAGCGAGGATCCGGGCGTGTGGCGCGACCTCGCCGGGTTCGGGCCCGACCGGCCGGTGCCCGATCTGTCGCGGCTGAGGAGCGCGACCAACACCGACGTCGAGGGCAGCGGCGAGCTGCTCACCGTCGCCGAGACGCCGACCGACGGCCGCCGCGACCTCGCCGCCGACGCGCGCGGCCTGGTCCGCGCCGAGGCCTATCGCGCTCTGCCCAGCCCCTATCTCATCCGCCGCACCGGCTATCGCCCCGGCCTCGTCGCCCTCACCTTCGACGACGGCCCCGATCCGGCCTGGACGCCGCTCATCCTCGACGTGCTCAAGGCGAAGCGCGTGCCGGCCACCTTCTTCGTCGTCGGCGAGAATGCCCTGTCGCACCCGGGCCTGCTGCGGCGCATCGTCGCCGAGGGGCACGAGCTCGGCAACCACAGCTACACCCATCCCAACATGGCCGGCGAAGCGGCGGGCACGGTGCGGCTCGAGCTCAACGCCACCGAGCGGCTGGTCGAGGCCTATACCGGGCGCGGCATGCGATTGTTCCGCGCGCCCTATTTCGGCGACGCCGAGCCGACCACCGCCGACGAGCTCGGGCCGGCGCTGGAGGCGCAGCAGGCGGGCTATCTCAACGTCGGCCTGCACGTCGACACCGAGGATTGGCAGCGGCCCGGCGTCGCCGCGATCGTCGCCAACGCGCTGCGCGAGGTCGAGGCCGGCAATGCCGAGCGGTCGGGCAACATCGTCCTGCTCCACGACGGCGGCGGCGACCGGGCCGAGACGGTGGCCGCCCTCCCCGCCTTGATCGACGCGCTGCGCGCCCGCGGCTACCGCTTCGTCCCGGCCTCGGCGCTCGCCGGGCTCGACGCGGCCCAGGTCATGCCCCGGGTGGAGGGCGCCGATCTGCTCGCCGTCCGCGCCGACGTCGCCATCTTCGTCGCCTTGGCGGCGTTCGGCGCGGCTTTGACCTTCCTGTTCTTCCTCGCCATAGCGCTCGGCATCGCCCGCGCCGTCTTGCTCACCGCGCTCGCCGCGACCGATCGCCCGGCGACGCCCCCGCCGGCGGCAACCGGGCTCGTTTCGGTGCTCATCCCCTGCTTCAACGAGGCGCGGGTGGTCGAGGCGTCGATCCGCCGCGTCCTCGCCAGCCGCGGCGCCGAGATCGAGGTGGTCGTGGTCGACGACGGCTCGAGCGACGGCACCGCCCAGGTGATCGAGCGCGCGTTCGGCCGCGACCCGCGCGTCCGCCTGCTCCGCGTCGCCAACGGCGGCAAGGCGCGGGCGCTCAACCGCGGTCTCGCTCTGTGCACCGGCGAGGCGGTCGTCGCGCTCGACGCCGACACCCAGTTCGAGCCGGAGACGATCGCCCGCCTCGCCCGCTGGTTCGCCGATCCCGCGGTCGGCGCGGTCGCCGGCAACGCCCGGGTCGGCAACCGGGTCAACCTCGTCACCCGCTGGCAGGCGGTCGAATATGCGACGGCGCAGAATCTGGAGCGCCGCGCGCTCGCCCGCCTGGGCGCGATCATGGTCGTCCCCGGCGCGGTCGGGGCGTGGCGGCGCGCCGCGCTCGACGCCGCCGGCGGCTTCCCGCCCGACACTCTGGCCGAGGACCAGGATCTGACCCTCGCCGTCCAGCGCGCCGGCTGGCGGATCGCCAACGATCCCGAGGCGGTGGCGTGGACCGAGGCGCCGCAAACCCTCTCCGCGCTCGCCCGCCAGCGCTTCCGCTGGGCGTTCGGCACCCTGCAATGCCTGTGGAAGCACCGCGCGGTGCTGCGCGAGGGCCGCCCCGCCGGCCTCGCGCGGATCGGCATGCCGCAGGCCTGGCTGTTCCAAATCCTGTTCTCTGTCGTCTCGCCGCTGATCGACCTTGCCTTGCTGCTCAGCCTCGCCGCCACCGCCGGCCGCGTCGCCGAGCATGGCTGGGCGCAGACCCACACCGACCTGTTCCGCATGGCCGCCTTCTGGACCGCGTTCGCGGCGATCGACCTGGTGTGCGGCTGGGTCGCCTACCGCCTCGACGCGCGGGGCGAGCGCTTCCCGGGCCTGCTGCTCATCGCCCAGCGCTTCGTCTACCGCCAGATCATGTACGGCGTGGTGATCCGCGCCGTCGCCGCCGCCGTGCGCGGCCGCTGGGTCGGCTGGGGCAAGCTGGAACGCACGGGACGCGTTACCGCCTCCGCGTCCGGGAGCCTGGCGACAGCGGGCGGAACCTGAGCGGCCCGGATATGCTCAGCCGATCCGTCGAATCGGCGCGTGGAATATCTCGAACGACAGGTTGGCGAGATCCAGGGACGCCGTGCTCCCGCCGCCCTCGGAATATCCTTCCAGCAGGTCCAGCTTGCCGGCAACGGGTTCCAGTCCTCCCTGCGCGCGAAGCGCGTGGGGAGGGGGACCGCGCGAAGCGCGGTGGAGGGGCCCTGCTGAGTCAGAATTGCCCCTCCACCATGCTTCGCATGGTCCCCCTCCCCATGGAGCTACGCTCCACAGGGAGGACGGGCGCCGATCAGCCTCCTTCCCGGCAGGAATGAGGGGGTCGGCGCGGCAGTTCCCCTCTACGTGCCCGCCTCCAGCTCGCGCAGGCTGCGGCCCCGCGTCTCCCGGCCGGCATAAGCGACCAGCCCGGCCGAGAGGAGCATCGGCGCGAGCAGGGCCGTCGCGGCGCCGGCGAGGGTGGGAATGAGGCCGACCAAGGCGAAGGCCTGGACGGCGACGCCGCCGAACTTGCTGCTCCCCGCCACCAGCCCCGTCGCCCGCCCGCGTATGCCGAGCGGGTAATTCTCGGCGGCATAAGGCAGGAGCACGGCGATCATGCCGTTGGTGCCGACGATGAGCAAAGCGATGATGGCGACGACCACCGCGTCGGAGCGCAGGACCGCGCCCGGCAGCAAGGCCCCGACGAGGCCGGCGAGCGTCAGCGCGACGGTGCCGACCAGCGTCCACTTGCTGCTCCACCGGGCATAGGTCCAGGCGGCGACCATGATCGTCGGCAGCGCGATCAGCGCCGATTTGGCGAGGATGCCGCTGGCCAGCGCCGAGCTGTAGCCGCGCGCCTGCAAGTCCGTGGGCAACCACAGCAGCAGCCCGAAATTGATGAAGCTCCACGAGAGGGCCGTGACGACCAAAGCGGCGGTGAGCTTGCCGTGCCGCCGCGCCGCCACCGGCGCGTCCTCCGGCGCCGCCTCCCGCGCCCGCGGCACGATGCCGTATTTGCGGCGCATCTCCTCGAGCTCGGCGGTGCGGCCGGTCTCGGCGAGGAAGCGCGGCGATTCCGGGATGAAGCGGGCGAGGAGCAGGAGCAAAAGGCCGGTCGGGAAGCCCTGCAGCCACAGCACCCGCCAGCCGAACGCCGGCTCGAAGGCGTGTGCGGCGCCGCTCGCGGCGAGATAGCCGCCGATGAGGCCGGTGCCGCCGACCAGGACCAGCACCCAGGAGCGGTGCCGGGGCGGCATCATCTCGGCGAGCAGGGTGTAGATGACCGGCAGCATCCCGCCGGCGGACGCGCCCATCAGGAAGCACATGAAAAGGTTGAGCTGGAAGAGCGGCATCGCCCCGCAGATCGAGGTCGAGACGAACAGGATGGTCGAGAGCAGGATCGACACGCGGCGGCCATAGGTGTCGGCGATCCACCCCCAGACGAACGAGCCGATCGTCGTGCCGGCAAGGGCGCTGAACGGGAACCAGGCGACCATTCGCTTCGAGATGCCGTATTCGGCGCTCATTCCCGGCAGCACGAAGCCCAATGTGGCCGGCTTCATCACGTCGATGACCAGGCCGAGGATGAGGACGGCGAGCACCGCCGCGTGCCAGCGGCCGAGCCGCGTCGTGTCCGGCGCCTCGTAACTCGTCCCGGCTCCGGAGGCATGGACCGGCCGCCGCTTGGGCAGCGCGCCGTAGATGGCGGCGGGCACGCCGAGGATTATCAGCGCCATGCCGGTCCACATCTGGGGCTGCATCGGCATGCCGGCCAGCCGGTTGTGCATGCGGTGCGCCATGGCGAGCATCGGCAAATGCGAGACCACGCCGAGCGCGATCGCCAGGCACGCGCCCCAGAAGATCGGCCACCTGTCGCCGTCGATCGAATGGCCGGGCGCCCGCGTCGCCATGTCGAGGTCCTCCTCGGCTCAGCCCTGCGCGGGCGCCCGGCGGACCGAGAATTTGAAGCCTTCCCAGATCGCGATGGCGACGAACAGCAGCTCCATCGCGTCCCCCGCCTCGATGGCCAGCGAGACGCTGCCGCCGACGCCGAGCTGGGAGAGGACGAAGAAGAAGGGGCGGCCCATTTCCTTGGCGAGGAAGGCGACGTCGCAAAGCACGATGCCGAGCAGGCATCCCAAGGCGGCGCAGACGGCGCCGAGGATGGCGAAATTGGCCGTGTCGCCGTTGCCGGCCTTGCGCACCGCGACGCCGACGAGGGCGCCGATCGCCACCGCGATCAGGCCGAGCTCGTAATTGGTCGCATAAGTGAACAGCGCCCACCCCATTGCGCCCGCCACCGCGGCGCCGAGCCCCGCCGCCACCGCCAGGCCGAAATTGGGCCGCGGCGCGGCGGGCGCGCCCGCGTCGACGGCTTCCGGGGCCGTCGCTTCGATAATTCCTTCGCTCATCTTCATCCCCTTCTTGGGCGGCCCGCTCAGCCGCCGATCTGCATCTGCACGAGCTTGTGCGTGGAATCGGTCATCAGCGCCAGGAAGCCCGCCAGCGCGAGATAGAAAAAGCCGTATTCGAACCGCACCGAGGCCGGCGCGGCATAATAAGCGCGATGCTCCGGCAGCTCGGGATCGTAGTTCCACGCCTCCCTCAGCGCCGGCAGCGCGGCGATGCCGATGAGGATGAGCAGCGGGCTCGGCCGGTAGAGCATCAGGGCCGCCAGCATCGGCAGGCCGACGAACCAGATGCGCGGCGTCAGGATCGCCGTCATCCGCCCGCCGTCGAGCGGCGAGAGCGGGATGAGGTTGAAGAAGTTGAGGAAGAAGCCGCCATAGGCGATCGCCACCAGAAGGTCGCTGCCGGTGTAGCGGCCCCACAGATAGACGAGGGTCGCCGCCAGGGTGCCGACGAACGGGCCGGCGGCGGCGACATAGGCCTCGGTCTCGACGTCCATCGGCTGGTCCTTGAGCTCGATCCAGGCGCCGACGAAGGGGATGAAGGTGGGCATGCTGACCGAGAGCGAGCGCTGCCGCGCGGCCAGGAAATGGCCCATTTCGTGGACGAACATCATCAGGATGAAGCCGGCGGCGTAGCGCCAGCCGAAGATCATGGCGTAGGCGCCGAGCGAGATCAGCATGGTGAGCGCCGTGCCGCCCACCTTGCCGAACTTCAGCGCCCCGAAGAGGAGGGCGAGCGCAGCCCCCATCAGGCCCGCGCTTCCGCCGTCCCGGCCGCCGGCACGTCGAGCGCATGGGCATCCGGCTCATAGGCGGGCGTCTCATAGGCGGGCGTCTCGTGGGCGGCCGCCTCATAAGCGCCCGCCTCCTCTTCCCGGCTGCGGCGGCCGAAGAAGCGCCTCGCCCCGGCGCCGACCGCGGCGAGGCCGAGCAGCAGCAGCTTCCACGCCTTGAGGAGGAACAGGCCGGCCATGGCCAGCAGGCCGAGCTTCTTGGCGGCGACGACGCCGATCAGCGCGCCGAGGCCATAGGCCGCCACCTTGTCGGTCGAGGCGTTGAAATCCTCATATTTCTTGCCCGGCACGTAGGCGAGGCCGGCGAGGAGGTCGCGCGCCACCTTCTTGTCCGCGGCGATGGTGTCGGTGCCGCTGATCAGATCGAGGCTGAAATAGCCGTCCCGCCCCAGCGCATAGGTGTTGTAATTGACCGTCTGCGGCACGTCGTCGGCGGCGCCGCGGTCCTTCAGCGACAGCGACCAGACCAGGCGGTGCGCGGCCGCGTCGTAGGCGGGCGGCTCGACCCAGCCGGTGACGTCGATGGCGGGAATGCCCTGGGCGAGGCGGGTCGCGTTCTGCGCCTCGGTGCCTTCCTTGAGGCCCTGGAGCATCTCGTCGGCCTTCCAGTCGCGCGCCTCGTCGTCCTTCACATAGCCTTCCTGGATCCAGTCGACGTCGACCAGCCAGCCGGCGTCCTTCGCCTTGCCGACGATCAGGCCCTGGCGCGAGGCCGAGCGGCTGTTGCCGAGCGCGGCCATGATCCGGTTCGCCTCGGCGGCGGGGACGAACGCCTCGTCGGCCGGCAGCTTGAGCCTGGCCTGGCCGGCGAGCGGCACCTCGGCGGGCCCGGAGATCGCCGTCTTCGCCGCTGCCGCCCATGCCGCGTTCAGCTCCGCCTCGGTCCGCGCGGCCGCCGTCGCCTGAGCCGGCGCCTGGGCCGGCGGCTGGGCCGGCGGCTGCTTCTGAGCCGCCGCGGGCGACGCGAGCCATGCGACGAGCGCAAGCGCCAGCAACCGAAATGTCATCCTTATATCCCCTGCCCCGTCCGCCGCCCCGGCGGCGCTCCGCCAGAAGATGTAGAAGAGGCGGAGTGATTGTCAAAGCTGGAAAATTCCGCGCCCGCCCGGCCCGCGGCGGCGGCCGCCGCTGCGTCCGCGCCGGCCGGAACCGCCGGCTCCGCGAGGCGTATGGAGCGGGCGGGGCGCCGGGGCCTGGAATCCATGCTATTGCATAATTATGCAGTTTTCTGCATGCGGCGAACATGATTCGCGCGGCGATCCTCGGTGCGTCCGGCTTCGTCGGCGCGGAGCTGCTTCGGCTGCTCGACCTCCATCCGGAGATCGAGCCGGTCGCCCTGTTCGGCGACAGCCAGGCCGGGCAGTCGCTCGGCGACGTCCATCCGCACCTCGCTTTGGCCTTCCCCGGCCTCATGGTCGAGCGCTACGCGCCTGAAGCACTGGCCGGGGCCGACATCGTGTTCGCCGCTCTGCCGCACGGCCACAGCCAGCGCGTTGCCGCCGGCATCCTGGCGTCGGGCGCCAGGCTGGTCGATCTCGGCGCCGACTTCCGCCTCGATTCCGCCGAGGATTACGCGCGTTGGTACGGCGAGCCGCACGCCGCGCCGGATCTGCTCGCCGAGTTCGTCTACGGCATTCCCGAGCTGCACCGGGGCAGGATCGCCGCCGCCCAAGCGGTCGCCGCGGCGGGCTGCTACCCGACCTCGGCCATCCTCGCGCTGCGCCCGCTGATGGCGATGGTCGAGCCCGGCAGCCTGGTCGTCGACGCCGCCTCGGGCGTGTCCGGCGCCGGCAAGGGCCTCAAGGAAGAGACCCACTTCAATACAGTCGACGAGAATTTCAGCGCCTATGGCCTCCTCACCCATCGCCAC
>JBJMTY010000180.1:0-1797 GCA_045811445.1 Allosphingosinicella sp.
CGCTCGATCGCATCGCCGCCGGCGAGCGCCCCGCGCCGGTCCTGGTGATGGCGCCCACCGGCACCCAGGCGATCGAGGAAGTCTCCGCGTCGGATCACATCCTCTGGGTCAAGGCGCTCGACAACGTGTCGGGCAAGCTGTTCGCTCTGACCCGCGGCGCCAACGGCCGCTGGACGTCGCGCGTCGTGCCGCTGCCGGCCAACAGCGCTATCCACCTCGTCCGCGCCGCCGGCCGCCAGGATCTCGCCTTCGCGACGGTCGAATCGATGCTCGATCCGCCGGCCCTCTACGCCATCCCGGCGGCGGGCGCGCCGGCCCGCGTGCAGAGCCTGCCGGCCCGCTTCGACGCGCGGCAATTCGCCGTCGAGCAGCGTTTCGCCCGCTCGAAGGACGGCACCCGCGTGCCCTATTTCCTGGTGCGCCGGCGCGGCGCGGCCGGGCCGGTCCCCGCTCTCATCCACGCATATGGCGGCTTCCGCGCCGCCCAGACGCCGACCTATCTCACCGAGCAGCCCTATCGCGCCGGCCCGCTCGGCCTGTTCTGGGTCGAGGAAGGCAATGCCTACGTCCTCGCCAACATACGCGGCGGCGGCGAATACGGCCCGCGCTGGCACCGCGCCGCCCTGCGCGAGAACCGCCAGCGCGCCTTCGACGATCTCCACGCCGTCGCCGAGGATCTGATCCGCACCGGCGTCAGCGCCAAAGGCAGGATCGGCATTTCCGGCCGCTCCAACGGCGGCCTCTTGATGGGCGTCGCCATCACCCAGCGCCCGGACCTCTATTCCGCCGCGATCGTCGGCTCGCCCTTGCTCGACATGAAGCGTTATTCGCACCTCCTCGCCGGCGCCTCCTGGATGGCCGAATATGGCGATCCGGACGTCCCCGCCGACTGGGCCTTCATCTCGAAATACTCGCCCTATCAGCAGCTGAGGCCCGGCGTGCGCTACCCGGCCGTCTTCTTCTACAGCTCGACCAAGGACGACCGCGTCCATCCCGGCCACGCCCGCAAGATGGCCGCCCGCCTGGCCGAATATGGCAACCGTTTCTACTTCCACGAATATATGGAAGGCGGCCACAGCGTCGGCGCCGACCACGTGGAAGACGCCAAGCGCGCCGCCTTGCTGATGGCCTATTTGAAGCGCGAGCTGGTCGCGGCGCGATGAGCTTTCAGCTCCCCGGCTTCGACCTCGACCGCTTCGTCCGCGACACTTTGGCCGAGGATCTCGGCGAGGGCGGCGACATCACCTCAGAGGCCGTCATCCCCGCCGACGCCCGCTTCGCCGGCCTGATGCACAGCCGCGAAGCCGTCGTCGTCGCGGGGCTCCCGGTCGCCGAAGCCTTTTTCCGCGCCCTCGATCCGGCGGTGGAGATCGACACCCTCGCCGCGGAGGGCGAAGCGGCCGGGGCCGGCGCCGTGCTGCTCCGCCTGTCGGGCCGCGCCCGCGCCTTGCTCACCGCCGAGCGCTCCGCGCTCAACATCGTCCAGCACCTCTCCGGCATCGCCACCCTCACCCGCCGCTACGTCGAGGCGATCGCGGGCACCGGCGCCATCCTGCTCGATACCCGCAAGACCCTCCCCGGCCTGCGCGCGCTGGAAAAATATGCGACGCGGATGGGCGGCGCCGAGAATCACCGCATGGGCCTGTGGGACGCGGCGATGATCAAGGACAATCACGTCGCCGTCGCCGGCGGCGTCGCCGAGGCGGCGGCGCGGGCGGTCGCCGCCGGCATCGCCCGCATCGTCGTCGAGGTCGACCGGCTCGACCAGATCGAGCCCGCGCTCGCCGCCGGCGCCAC
>JBJMTY010000181.1:0-22408 GCA_045811445.1 Allosphingosinicella sp.
ATCGCCGATCGCATGGTCCGGCCGGTGAGCGAGCTGGTCGAGGCGGCGCGCCGGGTCGGCGCCGGCGATCTCGCCGCCCGGGTGCCCACGTCGCGCGTCCAGGACGAGGTCGCGACGCTCGGCGCGGTGTTCAACCGCATGACCGGGCGGCTCGAGGAGCAGACCGGCGCCCTGGTTTCCGCCAACGCCCAGCTCGAAAATCGCCGCGCCTTCATCGAGGCCGTGCTCGCCGGCGTCACCGCCGGCATCGTCTCGGTCGACCAGAAGCGCAACGTCCGGCTGATCAACAGCTCGGCGGAGGCTTTGCTCAAGGTCGGCAAGCAGGAAGCGGTCGGCCAGCCGCTGGCGGCGCTCGCGCCCGAGCTCGACGCGCATCTCGACGGCGAGGAGAGGGAAGGGATCGTCCAGCTCCCCTCGGGCGGCGAGCCGCGCACCCTCGCGGTCAAGCGCGTGCGCGTGGAGGGCGGCCACGTCCTCACCTTCGACGACATCACCGACCAGCTCCAGGACCAGCGCCGCGCCGCCTGGTCGGACGTCGCCCGCCGCATCGCCCACGAGATCCGCAACCCGCTGACCCCGATCCAGCTCGCCGCCGAGCGCCTGCAGCGCCGCTACGGCAAGGAAGTGGCCTCCGACCCCGCGACGTTCGAGCAATTGACCGGCACCATCGTGCGCCAGGTCGGCGACCTCAGGCGCATGGTCGACGAATTCTCCTCGTTCGCGCGCATGCCCAAGCCAGTGTTCCGCGAGGAGCCGGTCGCCGAGATCGCGCGCCACGCTCTGTTCCTGCACGAGGTCGCCCATCCCGAGATCGCCTTCCGGCTCGAGGCGCCGGAGCCTTCGCCGTTGCTGGTCTGCGACCGGCGCCAGCTCGGCCAGGCGCTCACCAACATCGTCAAGAACGGCGTGGAAGCCATTCAACATAAACGAGAAGATGGAAAAGGTGAGGAGCCGGACTCGATCTGCATCCGCATCCTGGCCGACGAGGGGCGGGTGACCATAGAGGTCGAGGACAGCGGCATGGGCCTGCCCGCCGAGCGCGGCCGGCTGACCGAGCCCTACGTCACCACCCGGGTCAAGGGCACCGGGCTCGGCCTCGCCATCGTCAAGAAGATCGTCGAGGAACATTTCGGCAGCCTCGAGTTTGACGACGCAAGGGGAGGGGGCACTCTGGTGCGTCTCGTCTTCGACGCGGAATCGCTCGCCCGCCTCATCGGCGGCGCGGCCGAGCTTCACACCCATCAGGCGGCGAGCGGATAGGCATGGCGCTGGACATACTCATAGTCGACGACGAGCAGGACATTCGCGAGTTGGTCGCGGGCGTCCTCCAGGACGAGGGCTATACGTGCCGCGGTGCGGCCGGCAGCGCCGAGGCGCTGCAGGCGCTCGCCGACCGGCGGCCTTCGCTGGTCCTGCTCGACGTCTGGCTGACCGGCTCTAAGCTCGACGGCCTCCAATTGCTCGAGGAGATCAAGCGCCGCGACCCGTCGCTGCCGGTGCTGATGATCTCGGGGCACGGCAATCTCGACACCGCGGTCGCGGCGATCCGCCAGGGCGCCGTCGATTTCATCGAGAAGCCGTTCGAGGCCGGCCACCTCCTCCACCTCGTCGCCCGCGCGACCGAGACCGACCGCCTCCGCCGCGAGAATGCCAGCCTCAAGGCCCAGATCGGCCAGGATACCGAGCTGACCGGCTCCAGCGTGCCGATCAACGCCGTGCGCGCCACCTTGAAGCGAGTCGCGGGGACGGGCAGCCGGGTGCTGATCACCGGCCCCGCCGGGGTCGGCAAGGAAGTCGCGGCGCGGCTGCTCCACGAATGGTCGAACCGCGCCCAGGCGCCGTTCGTCGTCGTCTCGGCGGCGCGGATGACGCCCGAGCGGGTCGAGGAGGAATTGTTCGGGGTGGAGGAGGGGGGCGAGCTGGCCCGCCCGGGCCTGCTCGAGCAGGCCCACGGCGGCACTCTGTTCCTCGACGAGATCGCCGACATGCCGATTCCGGCCCAGGCCAAGATCCTGCGCGTGCTCACCGACCAGAGCTTCGCCCGGGTCGGCGGCCAGCGCGTCGTCAAGGTCGACATGCGGGTGGTTTCATCGACCTCGCGACTACTTTCGGAGGAAATCGCCGCCGGAAGGTTCCGCGAGGACCTTTATTACCGCCTGAACGTCGTTCCGGTGCACCTTCCGGCGCTTTCCGAGCGCCGCGAGGACATACCCGAGCTGGTCGCCCATTTCGCCGCCCGCTATGCGGCGGAGCAGCGCCTGCCGACGCCCAATTTCACCCCCGACGCCGTCGCCGCTCTGCAGGCCTATGACTGGCCGGGCAATGTGCGGCAACTTCGCAACGTCATCGAGCGCACCATCATCCTTGCCCCCGGCGCCCGCGTCGGCACGATCGAGATCGACATGCTGCCCCCCGAAATCCTCAACGAGCAGGCCTCGCTGAGCCCGTCGGAAGCGGTCAAGGCGATCATGGGGACGCCGCTGCGCGAGGCCCGCGAGACGTTCGAGCGGGAATATCTGAAGGTCCAGATCCGCCGCTTCTCGGGCAACATCTCGCGCACCGCGACCTTCATCGGCATGGAGCGCTCGGCTCTCCACCGCAAGCTGAAGGCGCTCGGCATCGGCGACACGCGCGGCGACGGCAACGGCAACGGCGAATAGGGCGCCGACGGCAGGCGCGTGGCGCCGCGGGCCGCGCCGTGCTATGGCGCGCCGGCGACGCCCCGCGTGGGCGCCTCAGCGGGCAACGATCCGCCAATAAGGAGACGAGGAAATGGCCGACAAGGTCAACAACCTCCAGGACATGTTCTTGAACAGCCTCCGGCGCGCGAAGATGCCCGTCACCATGTTCCTGGTGAAGGGCGTCAAGCTGCAGGGCGCCATCACCTGGTTCGACAATTTTTCGGTGTTGTTGCGGCGTGACGGTAACGCCCAGCTTATCTACAAGCACGCCATCTCGACGATCATGCCGTCGCACCCGCTCGACCTCGGCGAGATCGAGAAGGCGTTCACCGAGCAGCAGGAGAAGAAGAAGCCGACCCTCCTCCAGGAAGTATTTCTCGGGGCGGTGCGCCGTTCGGGGGAGCCGGTGACGATGTTCCTCGTTAACGGCGTCATGCTCCAAGGTGAGATCGTCGCCTTCGACCTGTTCTGCATGCTGCTCCAGCGCGACGGCCTGTCGCAGCTCGTCTACAAGCATGCCGTCTCGACGGTGCAGCCCGAGCACCCGGTCAATTTCAACGAAGCCGAAGGCGAGGAGCCGGTCTCCTGAGCGTCTTCAACCGCGACGACAGCGATGAGTTTGCCCGCGGCGCCAAGGCGGTGATCGCGCTCCCCGAGCTCGGCCCGACGGGAATGCGCGACGCCGACGCCCGGCTCGACGAGGCGGTGGGCCTCGCCGGCGCCATCGGCGTCCAGGTCGCCGAGAGGCTGCGCTTCCGCATCCGCCAGCCGCGCCCCGCCACTTTGTTCGGCTCGGGCCAGGTCGAGCAGATCGCCGAGGCGGTCGAGCGCGAAGGGGCGGAATTGCTCATCGTCGACGCGCCGATCAGCCCCGTCCAGCAGAAGAACCTCGAGACCGGCACCAAGGCCAAGGTCATCGACCGCACCGGCCTCATCCTCGAGATATTCGGCGAGCGGGCGGCGACGGCGGAAGGGCGGCTGCAGGTCGAGCTCGCCCATCTCGATTACCAGGCGGGCCGGCTGGTCCGCTCCTGGACCCATCTCGAGCGCCAGCGCGGCGGCTTCGGCTTCCTCGGCGGTCCCGGCGAAACCCAGATCGAGGCCGACCGCCGCCTGATCCGCGACCGCATGGCGAAGCTGCGCCGCGAGCTCGACCAGGTCACGCGGACCCGCGCGCTCCACCGCGCCCGCCGCCGGCGCGCGCCCTGGCCGGTCATCGCCCTGGTCGGCTATACCAATGCCGGCAAATCGACCCTGTTCAACCGCCTCACCCGCGCCGACGTGATGGCCGAGAATCTGCTGTTCGCGACGCTCGACCCGACGATGCGCGAGGTGCCGCTGCCCGGCTTCGACAAGGCGATCCTCTCGGACACGGTCGGCTTCATCTCAGAGCTGCCCACCCAGCTCGTCGCCGCCTTCCGCGCGACGCTCGAGGAAGTGATCTCCGCCGATCTCATCGTCCACGTCCGCGACATCTCCCATCCCGACAGCGACGCCCAGCGCGAGGACGTGGAAAGTGTGCTGAAGGAGATCGGCGCCGGCGCCGAAGGCGGCCAAAGCCTGATCGAGGCCTGGAACAAGATCGACCTCCTGGGCGCCGAGGAGGGGGAGCGGGTGCGGGCCGAGGCGGCGCGGCGCGAGGACGTCGTCCTGCTTTCCGCGCTGACCGGCCAGGGCGTGGACGATCTGCTCGACTGCGCCTCTGCTCGTCTGCGCGAAGGGGCGACGCTGCGCACCGTTCGTCTCGGCGCCGGCGACGGCGAGGCGATCGCCTGGCTCCATGCCAATGGCGAAGTGGTGGCGAGCCGCTCCGACGACCTTGTCACCGAATATGACGTCCGCATGTCGGCCGCCGACTGGGCCCGCTTCGACGCCCGGCAGTCGGAGCAGGCCTAAACTTCTCTTTTGGCGCGCTGCCAGAGCGCTTCCAGCGCTTCTATATCCATATCTTTCAGAGACTTGTCGGCCATCTCTTCCACTTTGCGGAAACGCCGTTCGAAGCGTTCGCTGGCATCCCGCAGCGCCGCTTCCGGGTCGATGCCGAGGTGGCGGGCGTAATTGACGACGCTGAACAGCAGGTCGCCCAGCTCGTGGACGCGTTCGGCCTCGTCTTTGGCCTCGGCCAGCTCGGCCAGCTCTTCGTCGATCTTGGCGCGCGGGCCGCTCGGATCGGGCCAGTCGAAGCCGACGCGCGCGGCGCGGCTCTGCAATTTCTCGGCCCGCTTCAACGCCGGCAGCGCCAAGGCGACGTGGGCGAGGGCGCTCTTGTCCTCGCGCTCGCCGCGCTCGGCGGCCTTGAGGGCTTCCCAGTCCGGACTGGCCGCGGCGTTGCCGAAGATGTGCGGGTGGCGGCGGATCATCTTGGCCGCGATCGACGCCATGACGTCGTCTATGTCGAACGCGCCCAATTCCTCGGCGATGCGGGCATGATAGACGACCTGGAGCTGGAGGTCGCCCAGCTCGTCCTTGAGGTCGGCGAGGTCGCCGCGGCGGATCGCGTCGGCCACTTCATAGGCTTCCTCGATCGTGTAGGGCGCGATCGTCTCGAAGCTCTGCTCGCGGTCCCATTCGCAGCCGCCGACCGGATCGCGCAGCCGCGCCATGATCGCGACCAGCTCGGCCAAAGAAGCGCCGGAGGGGGGCTCTTTCTCGCTCATCTCAAAGTGCGATAATATACATTATGTAAAATATCTCTCAGAGCGGAGGGGAAGAAGCGCCCCCCTCACGGCTTCAGCACCAGCCACTCGCCTTCGACGCCCCAGCCACGCAGCGACGACAGAAAGTTCATGCCGAGCACGTTGGTGTCGCCGAACGCATCGGCGGTGCCGGCGGTAAGGCCGCTCCGCGCGATGCCGCCGACCCTCAGCCGCCCGATCGTCACGCGGCGCGCCGAGACCATGCCGTTCGCCGTGCCCACCAATACCGGCAGCGGATCGCTCGGCTCGAGCCCGGCGCGCCGGGCGGTGTCGGTCGACAGCATGATCGTCGTCGCGCCGCTGTCGACGAGGAACGGGACGCGCACGCCGTTGACCTCCGCATTGACCCAGAAATGGCCGTCGGGCGACTTGCGGATGCGCACATCCTTGCCGACGACGCGCGTCTCCGGCTCGCCCGCGCCCGCGGCGAGCACCCGGCGGCCGAGCGCGGCGAAATCGTCCTTCAGCGCGAAGCCGGTGAACACGGCCGCGAAGATCAGCAGCCAGCCCGCCGCCACCTTCAGCGCACGGGCCATCGGCACGCGCCGCACCATCAGCGCGCTGACGACCAGGATCAGGCAGCCGAGCAGATAGATGAAGGTCAGCGCCTGGTCGCCCCCGGCTCCGCTCACAGGGCGATCTCCTGCCCGTCATAAGCCGGCTCCACGCCCGCCGGCAGCTCGGCCATCAGCGTGTCATAGTCCATCGTATTGTCGAGATGGGTGAGCAGCGCCCTCCCCGGCTTCAGCTGGCTGATCCATTCGAGCGACTGGGCGAGGTGGGGATGCGTCGGATGCGGACGTCGCCGCAGCGAATCGACGATCCAGAGGTCGACGCCTTGGAATGCAATCTCCATGGCCGGTGTCAACTCGTTGAAATCCGTCGAATAAACCAGGGTCTTGCCGCCCGCGTCGAAGCGCAGGCCGGCGGTCGTGATCGGCCCGTGCGGCTGATCGACCGTGCGCACCGAAATGCCGCCCAGATTGACATGGTCCGGCAGCAGATGCGGCCGCACAACCGCCGGATAGCCGTCCTTGCCGTCGAAGGCGTAGCCGAAGCGCCGCTCGAGGCTGTCGAGCGTCTCGCGGCGCGCATAGCCGGGCACCGGCCGGCCGCGGGCATGGTAGAGCTGCCTGAGATCGTCGATGCCGTGGCAATGGTCGGCATGGTCGTGGGTCCAGATCACCGCTTCCACTTCGGTGACGTCGGCGTCGAGCAATTGCTCGCGGAGGTCCGGGCCGGTGTCGACGAGGATCGAGGTCCGCTCGTAGCGCACCAGGATCGCGACCCGGCGGCGGCGGTTCTTCGGGTTGTTGCGGTCGCACAGCCCCCAATCGTTGCCGACGCGCGGCACGCCCGACGAAGTGCCGCAGCCGAGGATCCGCACCTGAAGGCTCATGCCGCCTTGCCGAACAAGGTGCGGAAATTGGCAGCGGTGCGTTCCGCAAGCTCTTCGACCGGCACTTCCCGCAACCCGGCCACGAACCGCGCCGTGTCGGCGACGAAGGCGGGCTCGCACGGTTTCCCCCGGTGCGGAACGGGGGCCAGGAAGGGCGAATCGGTCTCGATCAGCATCCGCTCGATCGGGATCGTCTTCGCCGTCTCCTGGAGGTCCCTGGCGTTCTTGAACGTGACGATGCCCGACAGGGAGATGTAGAAGCCCAGCGCCAGCGCCCGGTCGGCGAAGTCGCGGCTCGCCGTGAAGCAGTGGATGACGCCTGGAAAGGCCCCCTTCCCCATCTCGTCGGCGAGGATGTCCGCCGTGTCCGCTTCCGCGTCGCGGGTGTGGACGATCAACGGCAGGCCGGTCTCGCGCGACGCGGCGATATGGGCGCGGAAGCTCGCCCGCTGCCGCTCGCGGTCGGAATGGTCGTAATAATAATCGAGCCCGGTCTCGCCGATGCCGACCACGCGGGCGTGCCCCGCGCGCTCGACCAGGGTGGCGGCCTGGACGTCGGGATGGGCGTCCGCCTCGTGCGGGTGGATGCCCACCGAGGCCCAGACGTCGGCCTCGCGCTCGGCGAGCCCGATCACCTCGTCCCATTCCGAGCGGCGCGTCGAGATGTTGAGCATCGCCGTGACGCCCGCCGCGCGGGCGCGGGCCAGGACGGCCGCCTGGTCCTCGACCAGGCCTTTGTAGTTGAGGTGGCAGTGGCTGTCGGCGAACATCGAACAGGCCATGTAGGGCCTCCTCGGCCCGCCGTCATCCCGCAAGCGTCATCCGCGTCGGCCGGGACTCGCCTCGAGGGTCTCCCTCGCCAGGCCGCCGCTACAGCTCGCACGTCCAGATTGCGTCGATTTTCTCGACCGGGTCGACGGCCGCCCCGCCGCCGACCGAGACCCCGACCGGCCAGCCGATCCCGGGCGCCTCGGCCGGCGTGACGACGGGAGCATGCCGGCCGATGCTCACCGAAAGGCCGGGCGCGGTGAAGAAGCCGCCTTCCGGGTCGACCGGGCCGCCGAACGCCAGGGTCTGCAGCTTGCCGTCGATGCGGGCCAGCGCGCGGCCGCCGCGCGCGACGAGCAGGAGCCGGCCGTCCCGGGTCAGCCGGCAGAGCGGCGGCGCCTTGAAGCCCGCCGGCACCCCGCCTTCCGCGATCGGCCCGAGCCGGCTTGGCCCGGGATCCGGAATCGCCTTCTCGACCCGGACGTTTTCGACGACCTGCTCCAGCTGGTCCGGGGGCAGCGGCGGCGGCTTCTCGCGCCCGCATCCCGTCAGCGCAAAGGCGAGACACAGGAGCGGCAAAGGACGGCGGATTGGAGGCATCATCGGCCCGGCGAACGCCGCCGAAGCCGGCTTCGTTCCGGCTAGCCCTCGGCGGGGAGCTCGATCCTCGGCACGATCGGCGTCGGCGCGGTGAGGGTGAAGCCCGACGCGGCGAGCCGGGCGTAGCGGCCGTCGTCGCGCAGCGCCGCATAGTCGCGCTCGGCAACGCCCATCTGGTCGAGCAGGCGCGCCGCGGCGCCGGGCACGACCGGCTGGATGGCGATGCCGAGGTCGGCGATGGCGCGGTAGAGCGTGGCGAGCACCGCCTCCATCCGCGCCGGGTCGGTCTTGCGCAGCGCCCAGGGCGCCTGCGCGTCGATATATTGGTTGCAGGCGAAGACGGCGCGCAGCCACGCCTCGATGCCCTGGCTGAGCTCGAGCCTGTCGAAATGGCCGGGCAGCTCCTCGACGCAGGCGGCGCGGACGGCAGCGAGCAATTCGACGTCGGCCTGGTCGCCCTTCCCTTCGCCCGGCAAGCGCCCGTCCAGATTCTTGGCGATGAAGCTCAACGTGCGCTGGGCGAGGTTGCCGAAGCTGTTGGCGAGGTCGGCATTGACGCGCGTGACGATCGCTTCCGGGCTGTAGCTGCCGTCCTGGCCGAAAGTGACGTCACGGACGAGGAAATAGCGCACCGCGTCGACCCCGAAGGCGTCGGCGAGCCCTTCCGGCGACACGACGTTGCCGGCCGATTTCGACATCTTCTCGCCGCGCAGCAGCACGTGGCCGTGGCCGAACACCTGCTTCGGCAGCGGCAGTCCGGCGGACATCAGGAAAGCGGGCCAGTAGATTGCGTGGAAGCGGACGACGTCCTTGCCGATGATGTGCAGATCGGCCGGCCAGAACTTCTTGTAAGCCTCTGAATCCGTATCGGGAAAGCCGGCGCCGGTGAGATAGTTGGTGAGCGCGTCGAGCCACACGTACATGACGTGGTCGCTGCTCCCCGGCACCTTGACGCCCCAATCGAAGCTGGTCCGCGAGACCGACAAATCCGAGAGGCCGCCTTCGACGAAGCGCATCACCTCGTTGCGCCGGCTCTCCGGGCGGATGAACGTGGGATCGGCCTGGTAATGGTCGAGCAGCTTCTGCTGATAGGCCGAAAGGCGGAAGAACCAGCTCTCCTCGACCGTCCACTCGACGGGCGTCCCCTGCGGCGACAATTTCTCGCCGGTGTCGGCGACCAGCAGCTCGTCCTCGTCGTAATAAGCTTCGTCGCGGACCGAGTACCAGCCTTCGTAGCGGCCCAGATAGAGGTCGCCGTTCGCCGCCATCCTTTCCCAGATGGCCTGGCTGGCGCGATGATGGGCCGGCTCCGTGGTGCGGATGAAGCGATCGAACGAGATATGAAGCCGCTCGTCCATGTGTTTGAACAAAGCCGCCATTTCGTCTGCGAGGGCCTGCGGCTCGACGCCCTTCTCGCGCGCCGCCTGCGCCATCTTGAGGCCGTGCTCGTCGGTCCCGGTCATGAAGAAGACGTCGCGGCCCCGCAGGCGCTGGAAGCGCGCCACCACGTCCGCCGTGATCGCCTCATAGGCGTGGCCGATATGGGGCGGGCCGTTGGGATAGCTGATCGCGGTGGTGAGGTAGAAAGGCTCGGCCATGCCGGCGCCTTAGCGGCTGGCCGGGGATGGCGCCAGCGAGGCGAGCAGGCCGCCTATCTCGAACACAATGCTTTCCGGTTCCAGCGAGAGCCGGGGCGCGGCGGCGGCGAGCGACTGGACCTTTTCCCAAATCCCCAGCGCCTCCGCCAGCGCCGTACCGCGCCGCGTCCTGGCTTCCGCCGCCGCCAGCGAGGGCGCGCGGGCGAGAAAGGCCTCGTAGCGCGCCTGGGCCGAACGCGGGGCGAGGCTCTGGGCGAGCGCGCTGCGCCGGGCATTGGCCGGGTCTCCTTCCCGCGCCAGCTCGGCCATCGCCTGGTCGAGCGCGGCGATGTCGAGCCCCTGGAAGGCGAGCGCGCGGCCCGGCGAGCCGGGCGCGGCCGCGGCGAGCTCGGCGATCTCGCGCTCGGGCGCTTCGGGAAGGGCCGCGCGCAGGGCCGACGTCATGGCGTCGGGGCCCAGCGGCGAGAGGCGCAGCTGGCGGCAGCGCGAGCGGATGGTCGGCAGCAACCGCTCGGAGGCGTGGCTGACGAGGAGGAACAGGCTGTGCGGCGGCGGCTCCTCGAGATTCTTGAGCAGGGCGTTGGCGGCGGCGCGCTCGAGATCGTCGACCGCGTCGATGATCACCACGCGCCACGGCGACATCGAGGCGGTGGTCGAGAACAGCCGCGACAGGCCGCGCACCTGATCGACGGTTATCGAGCGGGCGAGCTCGCCCGCGCCGGTCTCGCGCGGCAATCGCTCGAGCCGCATCAGGTCCGGGTGGGATCCGGCCGCGACCAGCCTAGCGGCTTGATGGTCGTCGGGGATTTCGAGGCCCGGCGCGTCGATCCGCCCCTGCCCCGCCGCCAGCACGCGCAGCGCCGCTTTCTCGGCGAACAGAGCCTTGCCGATCCCCTCCGCCCCCGCGATCAGCCAGGCGTGGTGCAGCCGGCCCGCGTCGAGCCCGTCGCGGAACGCCGCCACCGCCGCGTCGTGGCCGAACAAGGGCGTCACGCCAGATCCTCGATCGCGGCCAGCACCCGCTCGGCGACCGCGTCCGCCGTCCCGCTCGCGTCGATCCGGCGAAAGCGGCCCGGCTCGGCCGCGGCGAGCGCGTCGAACGCCTCGGCGACCTTGGCGTGGAACGCGGCGTCCCGGCCGCCGATCCGGTCGGCGCCGGCGGCGTCGCGCACCCGCAGCCGCTCGGCCACCCGCTCCGGCGGCAGATCGAGCAAAAGGGTGCGGTCGGGGAGGTAGCCGCCGCTGCCGAAGCCGTGCAGCGCCCGCACCGCCTTGATGCCGAGGCCGAGCGCCCCGCCCTGATAAGCGAGCGAGCTGTCGAGGAAGCGGTCGGACAGCACCCACGCCCCCCGCTCGACCGCCGGGCGGACGGTGCGGGCGACATGGTCGGCGCGCGCCGCGGCGAACAGCAAGGCCTCGGCCTCGGGCGTCCAGCGCTCCTCCGGCCCCTCGAGCAGCAGGCGCCGGATCATCTCCGCCCCTTCGCTGCCGCCGGGCTCGCGCGTCTCGACGACCTCGAGCCCGCGCGCGCGCAACGAGGCGGCGAGGCGCCGCGCCTGGGTCGACTTGCCCGCCCCTTCCCCGCCTTCGAGGCTGATGAACCGTCCCCGGCCCACCTCAGCCGAACAGCGACGTCAGGCCGTTCCAGATGCGGCCGAAGAAGCCGGCCTTGCCGACCGCCTCGGCGGCGACCAAAGGCATGGTCTGGGGCGGCGTGTCGGGCGTCTCGACGACCAGGTCGGCGATATGCTGGCCCTTGGCGATCGGCGCCCTGACCGGGCCCTGATAGACCACCTTGACCCGGATGTTGGCCGCCGCGCCCGCCGGCAAAGTGACGGCGAGGCTGCGCGGGGCGACCAGCCCGACCTTGTCGTCGCCGCCGAGCTGGACCCGCGCGTCCGCCACCTTCTGCCCCTCGGCGAACAAAGGCTGCGACTTCCAGGCGCGGAAGCCCCAATCCATGAACCTGACCGATTCCTCGATGCGCTGGTTGAAGCTGCCCAGGCCCGCGACGACCATGATGATGCGGCGCTTGTTCTGCTCGGCCGAGCCGGTGAAGCCGTAGCCCGCTTCGTCGGTGTGGCCGGTCTTGAGGCCGTCGGCGCCCGGCACCCGGCCGAGCAACGGGTTGCGGTTGGCCTGCTCGATCGGCTGGCCGCCGCCCAGCGTCTTGCCCCAGGTGAACGAGGTCTGGGTGTAGAATTGCTTGTAGAGGTCCGGCGTGGTGCGGATCGTCGCCTCGGCGAGCGTCGCGAGGTCGCGCGCGGTCGTGTAGGTGACGCCTTCGTCGGGCCAGCCGTTCGAATTGCCGAAGTTCGAATTGGCCATGCCGAGCCGTTTCGCTTCCTGGTTCATCAAGGCGGCCCAGGCGGGCTCGGTGCCGGCGAAGCATTCGGCGAGCACCACCGAGGCGTCGTTCCCTGACAAGGTGACGATGCCGTGGAGCAGATTCTCGACGCTGACCTGCTCGCCGGGCGACAGGAACATGGTCGAGCCCGCCGCGGAGCCGTGCCATTTCTGCCAGGTTTCGGGGCGCACCTGGCACATGTCCGACATCTTGTGCTCGCCCTTCCTGATCAGGTTGAAGGCGAGATGCGCGGTCATCATCTTCGCCATCGAGGCGGGCGGCATGCGCACGTCGGCATTCTTGTCGTAGAGCACCGCGCCGGACGACAGATCGATCATGAAGGCGACTCTCGCCGGCGTTTCGAAGGGCGGCGCGGCGGCGGAGGCAGGCAGCGCGACGGCGGCAGCGGAAAGCAAGAGCATCAAGGACTTACGCATCATTCCCCCGAAAGGATTCTAGCTGGATCGGGCGGCCGGCGCCGCTCGCCCGCGACATTAACCATTCGCCCCGGCGGGCGCCACACATCATCGCGCGATCGCGTCCGCGAGCAGGCCGACCGAGAGCGCGTAGAAGTTCGAGCAATTATAATCGAGGATCACCCGGTAATTGGTGGTGAGGAGGTAAGCCGTCCGCCCCGGCCCGTCCGGCTCGAGCAGGGAGGCCATCTCGGCGTCGCGCGGCCAGCCGCCGTCCTTGGCCACCAGCCCCATGCGCTTCCATTCGGCGATGCTGAGCCAGCGGCTGTGGCGGTCGTGGACGCGCGGGCAGCGCGGCGCGGCGAGGCGGCTCCTGAGGCGCGCGCGGTCGAGCCCGGCCGGCACGTCGACGGCGACGCCCCACGGCACGCCCGGCCGCCAGCCCGCGTTGGACAGGTAATTGGCGATCGAGGCGAGCGCGTCGGCCTGGCTGCGCCAGATGTCGGCCTGGCCGTCGCCGTCGGCGTCGACCGCGACCCTCAGCCACACCGAGGGCAGGAATTGCGGATAGCCGGTCGCGCCGGCCCAGCTTCCCTTGAGCAGCGAGCGCGGCACGCCGCGGTCGATCATCTTCAGGCCTGCGACGAACTCGTCGGCGAAGAGCTGGCGCCGCCGCCCCTCGTAGGCGAGCGTGGCGAGGCTGGAGAGCAGATCGAAGCTGCCGGTGACGGCGCCGTAGCTCGTCTCATGCCCCCAGATCGCGACCAGCACCGAGGGGGTGACGCCGAAGCGCTGGCGGATCTGCTGGAGCGCCGCATAATTGCCCTGGTAACGCTGCTGCCCGCCGGCGATCAGGGCCGGTGTGACGTGCTGCGCACGATAGGGGGCGAAGGGCGGCGTCGCGCTGCTCCCGGCGGTGCCGCCCGGCTGGCCCTGGTCCAGCTCGACGACGCGCGGATTGTAGGCGAGGCTGGCCAGCACCGTCTCGACCGTCTCGCGGCTCACGCCTTCGGCCAGCGCCTGGCGCCTCAGCTCGGGCAGATAGGCCTGGAAGCCGGCCGCGCTGAGCCCGTAGCCCTGCGCCGGCGCGACGCTGGCGGGTATGGCCACGGCGAGCGCCAAAGCGGCCAGCGACCGGACGAAGGATGAACGCAACAGCCAATCTCCCACTCTCGCCTGCAAGCTTGGCACAGGCGGGCCGCCGCGCCTACTCGGCTCGGCGCGCGGCTTGCACGCAACGCCCCGTGACGACTAGTTGGAAGTAGTTGAAAGCGTCCCGGCCGGGACAGGTGGCCGAGTGGTTTAAGGCAGCGGTCTTGAAAACCGCCGTGGGTGCAAGCCCACCGTGGGTTCGAATCCCACCCTGTCCGCCGCCTCACGGGTCGGTGAGGTGGCGCTTCTTCCCCTGGCGCCGGGCCGCTTCCTGGCCCTTGGCCATCATCGCGCCGGCGAGCAGGCGGTGCGAGGTTTCCTCCGCCGCCTCGGGCGTCAGATGGACGTCGACCGAATCGGGACCGTCGACCGCGACGATGCCGTCCTCGACCTCGACGTCGCTCGGGTCCGCATAGACCTTGTCGTCTGCCATGTTCTTATAGCGAGCGACGCGGACACCGGTTCCCTCAGCGACGGCAGCCCCTCCCCGCCCTGGCGTCGCGCGCCCTCGCCCGGGGGCCGGGGCCATAGGGCCGGGAGTGGACACCCGCGCCCGGATCGGGGAAAGGGGCGCATGGCCGATCCCCGCCCCCTCCCCTTCGACTGGGCCGATCCGTTCGCGCTCGACGCCCAGCTTTCCGACGAGGAGCGCCTGGTCCGCGAGACCGCCGAGGCCTATGCGCGCGACAGCCTGCTGCCGCGCGTCACCTCCGCCTATCTAGACGAGCGTTTCGACCGCGAGATCATGACCGAGATGGGCGCCTTGGGCCTGCTCGGCGCCACGATCCCGGCCGAATATGGCGGCGCGGGCCTGAATTATGTCAGCTACGGCCTCGTCGCCCGGGCGGTCGAGGCGGTGGACAGCGGCTATCGCTCGGCGATGAGCGTCCAATCCTCGCTCGTCATGCACCCGATCCACGCCTACGGCTCCGAGGATCAGCGCCGCAAATATCTGCCGAAGCTGGCGACGGGCGAATGGGTCGGCTGCTTCGGCCTCACCGAGCCGGACGCGGGCTCGGATCCCGGCGGCATGCGCACCCGCGCCGACCAGGTGGACGGCGGCTACCGGCTCAGCGGCACCAAGATGTGGATCACCAACTCGCCGATCGCCGACGTCTTCGTCGTCTGGGCGAAATCGGAGGCCCATGGCGGCGCGATCCGCGGCTTCGTGCTCGAAAAGGGCATGGCCGGCCTCTCGGCGCCCAGGATCGGCGAGAAGCTGTCGCTGCGCGCCTCGATCACCGGCGAGATCGTGATGGACGGGGTCGAGGTGCCCGAGGAGCATCTGCTTCCCAACGTCAGCGGCCTCAAGGGGCCGTTCGGCTGCCTCAACCGCGCCCGCTACGGCATCGCCTGGGGCGCGATGGGCGCGGCCGAGGATTGCTATCGCCGCGCCCGTTCCTACACGCTGGAGCGCCGGCAGTTCGGCCGCCCGCTCGCCGCCAACCAGCTCGTCCAGCTCAAGCTCGCCGACATGGCGACCGAGATTGCGCTCGGCCTGCAGGCGGCGCTGCGCGTCGGCCGCCGCCTCGACGAGGGCGAGCTCGTCCCCGAGACGATCAGCCTCATCAAGCGCAACAATGTCGGCAAGGCCCTCGCCATCGCCCGCCAAGCCCGCGACATGCACGGCGGCAACGGCATCTCCGCCGAGTTCCACGTCATGCGCCACGCCGCCAACCTCGAGACGGTCAACACCTACGAAGGCACGCACGACGTCCACGCCCTCATCCTCGGCCGCGCGATCACCGGCATAGCCGCCTTTTGACAACCCCCGTCATTCCGGCGAAGGCCGGAATCCATGAACGCCGCGCCCATCCAGCCTGAACACACCCGTGTTCATGGATGCCGGATCAAGTCCGACATGACGAGCCTACCCATGACGAAAAATGGATAAACCCCTCGGCGGCCTCAAGGTGCTCGAGCTCGCCCGCATCCTCGCCGGGCCGTGGGCGGGGCAGTTGCTCGCCGACCTCGGCGCGGACGTGGTGAAGGTCGAGCGGCCCGGCGTCGGCGACGATACCCGCCATTGGGGCCCGCCTTTCGCCTCGGACGGCGCGGCGGCCTATTTCCACGCCTGCAACCGCGGCAAGAAGTCGGTGGCGATCGACCTCGAGACGCCCGAGGGACAGGCCCAGGTCCGCGCGCTGGCGGCCGAGGCCGACGTCCTCATCGAGAATTTCAAGGTCGGCGGGCTCGCCCGCTACGGGCTCGATTTCGGCTCGCTGGCCGCGCTCAACCCCGGGCTCGTCTATTGCTCGATCACCGGCTTCGGCCAGGACGGCCCCTACGCGCCGCGGGCCGGCTACGATTTCATCGTCCAGGGCATGGGCGGCGCCATGTCGCTGACCGGCGAGCCTGACGGCGAGCCGCAGAAATCGGGCATCGCCTACGCCGATCTGTTCACCGGCCTCTATGCCAGCGTCGCCATCCTCGCCGCTTTGAGGGAGCGCGACCGCACCGGGCGCGGCGCCCATATCGACATGGCCCTGCTCGACAGCCAGGTCGCCGTCCTCGCCAACCAGGCGCTGAACTGGATGGTGTCGGGCGAGGTGCCGCGCCGGATGGGCAACGGCCACGCCAATCTCGTCCCCTACCAGGCGTTCCGCACCGCCGACGGGGAGGTGATCGTCGCCGTCGGCAACGACCGCCAGTTCGAGCGGCTCTGCGCCCTTCTAGGCCTCCCCGAGCTGGCGCAAGACGAGCGCTTCCGCACCAATCCCGCCCGCGTCGTCAACCGCGCCGACCTCCTCCCCCGCCTCGCCGAAACGATCGCCGGACGCGGCAAGGCCGAATTCTCCGAAGCCCTCGAAGCCGCCGGCATCCCGGCCGGCCCGATCAACCCGGTCGACGCCGTCTTCGCCGACCCGCAGATAGTCCATCGCGGCCTGCAACTGGCCGGCGACCCGCCCGGCCTCGCCTCCCCCATCGTCATCGACGGCCACCGCCAGGTCGCCGAGGGGCGCAGCCCCGGCCTCGGCACCCACGAAGGCGGCTTCGGAACGAGGCCGTCAAGACCCCAGTGACGCGCCCGGCGAGGCCCTGCCTCGGCGCCTAGCGCCGGCGGTGGAACAGGAGGATGGGGGCGTCGCGGTAGGTGGCGGGCTCGCGCTCGGCGAAGCCGTGGCGCTCGGCGAGCCGGATCGAGGGCGCGTTGTCCGGATCAATGATCGCGGGGATGTGCGGCGCGTTCAGCGCCTCGTCGGCCCAGGCCAGGGCCGCGCCGACGGCTTCGGAGGCATAGCCCTGGCCGTGGACGTGCGGGGAGAAGACCCAGCCCATCTCGGGCAGGCCCTCGATCGACGGGGTCATGGCGCGCTTGAAGTCGGCGAAGCCGGCCTGGCCGATCAGATCGCCTTCCGCTTTCCGCTCGATCGCCCAATAGCCGTAGCCGAGCACCGCCCAGGCGCCGGTCGACGCCAGGATGCGCCGCCAGGTCTCCTCGCGGGTGAAGGGCTGGCCGCCGAGATAGCGGGTCACCTCGGCGCCGGCCATCGCCGCCGCCCAGGGCTCGATATCGGCGTCGCGGAAGGCGCGCAGGCGCAGCCGCGCGGTCTCCAGGATTGGGACCACGCGGGGGGTCGCCTTACTTCTTGCCGAGGGTGAGGCCGCCGAAGCGCTTGTTGAAGCGCGCCACCTGGCCGCCGGTGTCGAGGACGCGGGAATTGCCGCCGGTCCAGGCCGGATGGACCTTGGGGTCGATGTCGAGCTGGAGCGTGTCGCCCTCCTTGCCCCAGGTTGAGCGGGTCTCGAACGTGGTGCCGTCGGTCATCTGGACCTTGATCATGTGATAATCGGGATGGGCGCCGGTCTTCATGGTAATTTTCCTGAGCTGGCGGCTGGTTCCGACCAGCCTCGAAAAGGTCCGGGGCCCATAGCCGGGAGGGGCGGAATTGACAAGCCTCGGGACCGGCGCCTAGCCGGGATGTTGCCGAAGGTGCCGCGCTCGCAAGAGTTCGGTGAAAAGGGAAGCCGGACCAAAGCCGGCGCTGTGCCCGCAACTGTAGGCGGCGAGCCCCGCATCCGCAAAGGATGAGGGGGCGCGGAAGGTGGCAAAGTTGCCTTCCAAAGCCGCGAGCCAGGAGACCTGCCTTGGCCGTCGTCCGCATCCGGCCGGGACCAGCCGACATGCGTGGCACCGGGCGGCTCTGCCTTCCCTGGTTCCTCCGAGACGACATTTGCGAATGTCTTCAGGAGTATGAACCATGATCTTAACACTCATCCTAAGCGCCTTGGCGGCCGCCCCGCCCGCAATCCCGGCCGGCGAAGCCGAAATCGTCGTGACCGCCAACAAAGCGAACAATGAGACTTTTCCGGCCGTTTCCGCGCCGGTGCGGACCGAGCCCGGCCTCGCCGAGGCGGTCGGGCTGCCGATGGTGACGGACGTGCTGCGGATCGTCCCCGGCGTGTCGGTGGCCACGGCGGGCCCGCGCGGCAGCCAGACCCAGGTGAGGCTGCGCGGCGCCGAGGCGAACCACACCCTGCTGGTGATCGACGGCATCCGCTTCAACGACCCGGCCGCCGGCAACGAGGCGCGGTTCGAGCTGCTCCCGACCGACCTGCTCGACCGGATCACCATCATCCTCGGCCCCAATTCGGCTCTGTGGGGCTCCGAAGCGATCGGCGGAGTCGTCGACGCGGAGACGCACGATCCAGCCCTTGGCCCAAGCTCCGGCGGCGCCGGGCTCGGCGCCCGGGCGGAATATGGCAGCCTCGACAGCGGCCGCGCCTCGGCCTGGCTCGGCGCGCGAACGGGCAAGCTCAGCGTGTCGGCGACCGGCGCCTGGCTCTCCAGCGACGGCATCGACGCCTTCGCGCCGGGCGGCGAGCGCGACGGCTTCGACAATAGCTCGGCCAGCGCCAAGATCGTCTTCACGCCCGTCGAATCGACGCGAGACGGCGGCGACAGCCTGGAGCTCGGCCTCGTCGGCCACGCCCTTGCGGGGCGCAGCGAATATGACGGCTTCGATCCGGCGACCTTCCTCCGCGCCGAGACGCTCGACGAGACCCGGAACCGGATCGAGGCGGTGCGCGGCTGGGCGCGGGGCGAGCATGCCGGCTGGACGCTGAAGCTGGACACCAGCCTGCTGACCAGCGCCAACCGCAACCTCCTCGCCGGCGACCCGCTCAACCGCACCTTCGGGCGGCGCTTCACCGCCACCGCCCAGCTCGCCAAGCAGCTCGGCCGGCATCTCTTCACCGCCGCGATCGATCACCAGGCAGAGCATTTCCGGGCGCGCGACCAAATCTATTTCGGCGCCACCGACCAGGACCGGTCCCGCGATCTCACCGCTTTGGTCGGGCAATGGCATGCCGACTGGACGAAGGCGCTGGCCACCGACCTCGCCGTCCGCCGGGACCGGTTCAGCGCCTTCGCCGACGCGACGACTTTTCGCGCCGGGGTGACCGTCAAACCGGTCGCGGACCTCAGCCTCTACGCGAGCTATGCGGAAGGCATCGCCCAGCCCACTTTCTACGACCTTTACGGCTTCTTCCCCGGCTCGTTCGCCGGCAATCCGGCGCTGAAGCCGGAGCGGTCGACGGGGTGGCAGGCCGGCGCGAATTTCGTCCGCGGCCGCTACGATCTGGCCGTCTCGGTCTTCACGGCCCGGCTGAAGGACGAGATCGTCGACGTCTTCGATCCGGCGACCTTCCGCTCGACCACCGCCAACGCGACCGGCACCAGCCGGCGCCGCGGCTTCGAGGCGCGCGCCCAGCTCCGGCTCTCGCGCGCGGTGAACCTCTTCCTGAGCTACACCTGGCTCGACGCCACCGAGCAGCAGGTCGCGGGCGGCCTGCTCGTCCGCGAGGTGCGCCGCCCGCGCCACAGCGCCGGCTTCGGGGGGCATGGCGAGGCAGGCCGTTTCACCTGGGGCGCGACGCTCGCCTGGTCGGGAGAGCGCCGCGACATGGATTTCGACGTGTTCCCGGCCCAGCCGGTGAGGCTGCGCGCCTACTTGCTCGCCTCCGCCCAGCTCGGCTGGCGTGTGTCGCGGCGCATCGAGGCCTATGTGCGGGCCGAAAATGCCCTCGACGCGCGCTACCAGGACGTGGTCGGCTACCGCAATGCCGGGAGGACGGCCTATGCGGGCCTTCGCGTTCGCCTCGGCGATTAGCCTCGCGCTCGCCGGCACGGGGGCGGCGCCGGCCGGAGCGGCGGCGCCGCGGCGCGTGGCGTCGCTCAACCTGTGCACGGACGAGCTGCTCCTGCTCATCGCCGCGCCGGAACAGGTCGCCTCGGTGACTCACCTCGCCCACAGCCCGGCGGAGACGCCGCTGTGGCGGCGGGCGCGCCGCTACATGCGCAACGACGGCAGCCTCGTCTCGGTCGCCGCGCTGAAGCCCGACCTCGTCCTCACCATGGGCGGCGGCGGCCGCGACCGCGCCGGGATCGCCGCGAAGCTGGGCCAGCGCCTCGTCGACCTCCCTTTTCCGGAGCGGATCGCCGACGTCGAGACGGCGGTGACGCGCGTCGCGGCGGCGCTCGGCCGCCCCGCCGCGGGCGCGGCTCTGGTCGCGCGGATCGAGGCGCTGAGGCGAGCGCGTCCCTCGGCGGGAGCCGACGCGATCTGGCTCGGCGGCGGCGGGCGGACGGTCCCCGCCAATGGCCTCGCCGCCGAGTGGATGGGCCTGGCGGGCCTCAGCCAGCGCGCTTTCCCCGGCGACCGCGTCTCGCTCGAGACCTTGCTCGTCCGCCCGCCGGCCCTGCTGCTGCGCAGCGACTATCGCGCCGGGCAATATTCGGGCGAGCAGGCCTGGCTGCGCCATCCGCTCGCCGCCCGCGCCCGCGCCGAACGCACTTTGGTCGCCGACGGACGGCTCTGGACCTGCATGGGGCCGCTCATGATCGGCGAGGTCGAGCGGCTGAAGCGGGAGGCGGCGCGATGAGCCGCATCCTGCTCGCCGCCGGGCTGACGGCGCTGTTCGCTCTGTCGCTGGCCTTGCCCTGGGCGGACCTTGCCGGCCTGTGGAGCCAGGACCGCCCGCTCGCGCTCGCCATCCTCTGGGAGCTGCGCCTGCCCCGCGCCGCTTTGGCCTTGGTCTACGGGGCGACGCTCGGCGCATCGGGCGCCGCGGTCCAGGCACTGTTCGCCAATCCGCTGGCCTCGCCCGACCTTACCGGCACGACCAGCGGCGCCGCGCTCGGCGCGGTGGTCTGCGCCTATCTGCTCGGTTTGTCCTCGCCCCTCGCCCTCTCGCTCGGCGCCGTCGCGGGGGCGCTCGGCGCGCTCGGCCTGCTGCTCCTGCTGGCCGGCCCCCGCGCCGAAACCGCCACCCTGCTCCTCGCCGGGCTGGCGATCAGCGCGCTCGCCGGCGCCCTCACCACGCTCGCCCTCGCCCTCGCGCCCTCGCCCTTCGCTTTCTACGACGCCTATGAATGGCTGATGGGCTCGCTGGTCGACCGCAGCCTCGCCCAGGCCGCCTTCGCCGCCGTGCCCGCCACCCTCGCTTTGCTCCTGCTTGTTCGCCTGAGGCCCGCGCTCGACGCGCTGACGCTGGGCGAGGAGGTGGCGCAATCGTTCGGCCACGACGTCGCCCGGCTGCGGATCCAGGTGGTCTGCCTGACCGCGCTCGGCGTCGGGGCCTGCGTCGCGGTGTGCGGCGCGATCGGCTTCGTCGGCCTGGTCGCGCCGATCTTCGCGCGGCGGCTGACCGGCGGGCATCCCGGGCGCGCCCTCCTGCCCGCGGCGGCGATCGGCGGCGCTTTGCTCCTTGCCGCCGACCTCGCCGTGCGCGCCGCGCCGCTCGGCCGCACGCTCCCGATCGGCGTCGTCACCGCCTTGCTCGGCGCGCCTTTCTTCCTGTGGCTGGTCGTCCACATGCGCTGGAGGCTGCGGTGATGCTCGACGCCCGCGCCCTCGCCCTCGCCGGCCGCCTCGCCGCGACCGACCTCCAAGTCGATGCGCCATCGCTGGTCGCGGTGGTCGGCCCCAACGGCAGCGGCAAGACCAGCCTGCTCCACGCCCTCGCCGGGATCGGCGGCGCGAGCGGCGACGTCCGCATCGACGGCGTCGATCCCGCCTCCCTCGCCCCGGAGGCCCGCCGGCGCCTGCTCGCCTACCTGCCCGCCGGCCGCGAGATCGCCTGGCCGCTCGCCGCGCGGGACCTGGTCGCGCTCGGCGGCGGGCGTTTCGAGGATGTCGCGGCCGCCCTCGACCTGGACGCGCTCGCGGACCGGCGCATGGACCGGCTGTCGACCGGCGAGCGCAGCCGCATCCTCCTCGCCCGGGCGCTGGCGCCGCGGCCGCGCCTGCTGCTGCTCGACGAGCCGGCGGCCAATCTCGATCCGGCGTGGCAGCTCAGATTGCTCGACATCCTCGCCGGGTGCGTCGCGGCGGGCCAGACAATGCTGGCCGCCTTCCACGACCTCGACCTCGCCGCCCGACGCGCCGACCGGATGCTGGTGATGGAAGGAGGGCGGATCGTGGCGGACGGAGCGCCTAGCGAGATCCTCGCCGGGAAGGTGGTCGAGCGCGTGTTCGGAATCCGGCGCGAGGGCTCGCGCTGGGCGCTGGTCTAGGCTGTATCGACGTTCATCAGTCCTCCCTGTCGCCGCAGGCGATGGGGAGGGGGACCGCACGAAGTGCGGTGGAGGGCTTTTCGGAGTCTGTAAGGCCCCTCCACCATGCTTCGGCTGACGGCTGCTGCGCAGCCGGTTCCGGCTCTCGGCATGCCCCCGGCATGCCGACCCGCCTACACCCCCCTCCCCATGCGCTTCGCGCACAGGGAGGACTAGAGACGTCCCCCTCCCCA
>JBJMTY010000182.1:0-26708 GCA_045811445.1 Allosphingosinicella sp.
CGGTACCGAGGTGCTCGCCGACGCCGATACGGCGCGGGTGAAGGCCTGGGCGCCCTACGGCCTGAAGTAAGGAGGAACCGCCATGGCACGCGTCAAGCGCGGGACCACCACCAAGGCCCGCCACAAACGAATTCTGGAACAGGCGAAGGGCTATTACGGCCGTCGCAAGAACACGATCCGCATCGCCAAGCAGGCCGTCGAGAAGGCCGGCCAATACGCCTATCGCGACCGCAAGGTGAAGAAGCGCTCGTTCCGGGCGCTGTGGATCCAGCGGATCAACGCCGCGGTGCGGGCCGAGGGCCTGACCTACGGCCAGTTCATGCACGGGCTGAAGCTCGCCGGCGTCGACCTCGACCGCAAGGTCCTCGCCGACATCGCGATGCACGAAGGCGAGGCGTTCAGCGCCATCATCGCCCAGGCCCGCTCGGCGCTTCCGCAGGAGGGCGCGCAGGCTTCCGCCTGAGCCCCGCCGAGAGGCTGAGAAAAAGAAGGCGCGGCAGGCTCGGTCTGCCGCGCCTTTTCTTTGTCCCCCCTCTCCCAGGCGGGGAGAGGGGCCGGGGGTGAGGGGGCACGGCGCCCATCGCGGACACGCCGAACCCCCTCACCCCGACCCTCTCCCCATGGGCAGAGGGGATCCACGCCCGTCACACCGCCCGCGGAACCCGCGGATGCCCCGTCTCGCATTCCAGCGCCGCCCGGTCCCACCGGGCGAGGGCGGCGGCGGCGGCATAGGTCGAGCCGAGGAACTCCATCAGCGCCGCGTCGGGATCGGGCGCGGCGCGCACCGCCTCATAGCCCAGCACGAATTCGCCCAACGCCTCGTCGAACCGCGCCTGCTCAGGCTCGACGTTCGCCGAGGCGAAGCCAGTGGGCGCCGGGTAGGCGTAGGAATAGAAGAATGGCCCGCCCGCCATGCCGGCGCCGCCCGGCCAGAAGCCGGCGCTGGAGACTTCGTGGCTATAGGCTTCGCGCGTCACCGCGTCGGGGAGGCGCGGGATGCCACCCGGGTGGCGTGGTGCCGGGCGGCCCGAGAAGCGGGTGACGGCGAGGTCGAAGCTGCCCCAGAAGAAATGGACCGGGCTCGCCTTGCCGAGGAAGGAGGAGCGGAACAGGCGCAAGACGCGGTCCGCCTCGAGCAAGGCGGCGAGCAGGCGGCGGGCGCTGTCGGGATCGTAGTCGCGCGGACGCCGGTCCTCGGCAAAGGGGATGGCGGGCTCGATCTCGTTGGGCGCGGGATGGAGGCGGACCGAGCGGCCGGACCAGGCGAGCAAGCCGGTCACCCCCTCCCACAATTCGGCGGTCGTGCGCCCGGCCAGCGGCACGGCGCGACTACCGCGGGCGTCATCGAAGGTGACCGCGCCCTCGACCAGATCGAGACCGAGCTCGAAGGGCTCACCGGCGCCGTGCAGGGGTTCGGTCCTGAGGCCGCGTGGGTGGAGGTGGAGCGCGGCGTGCCAGCCATGGTTGCGCCACGGCAGCAGGGCCACCTCCGCCTTGCCGACGATCTGGCTCGCCAGGTGCAGCGTGGCGATGGTGCCGCCGTCGCGCGCCGCGCTGAGTTCCGGCCAGCCCATTTCGCCTCCTCGCTTGTCCCGTGGAGCCTGACTCGGCTACGGCGCGGCGCATGGCAAGCGATACGCACCACGAGCTTCTCGCCCGCATCGCGGCGGCGCCGGACCTCGCCGCGCTCGAGCAGGCGCGGGTGGCGGCGCTCGGCAAGCAGGGGGCGATCACCGCGCTGCTGAAGTCTCTGGGCGGCATGTCGCCCGAGGAACGCCAGGCCGAAGGGCCGCGCATCCACGGCCTGCGCGAGGCGGTGAGCGAGGCGATCGCGGCGCGCAAGGTGGCGCTGGAGGCGGCGGTGCTCGACCGGCGGCTCGCCACCGAGACGATCGACATGACCTTGCCCGCCGACACCGGCCCGCCCGGCAGCGTCCACCCGGTGAGCCAGGTGATGGACGAGCTCGCCGAGATTTTCGCCGATCTGGGCTTCTCCGTCGCCACCGGGCCCGAGATCGAGGACGATTGGCACAATTTCACGGCGCTCAACATCCCCGAGACCCATCCTGCGCGGGCGATGCACGACACTTTCTATTTCGGCCGCACCGACGAGAGCGGCCGGCCGATGCTGCTGCGGACCCACACCTCGCCGGTGCAGATCCGGGCGATGCAGTCGCAAAAGCCGCCGCTTTACCTCATCGCGCCGGGGCGGGTGTACCGCTCCGACAGCGACGCCACCCACACGCCGATGTTCCACCAGGTCGAGGGGCTGGTGATCGACCGCGGCATCCACATGGGCCATCTCAAGTGGACGCTGGAGACCTTCCTCAAGGCCTTTTTCGAGCGCGACGACATCGTGCTGCGCCTGCGCCCCAGCTACTTCCCGTTCACCGAGCCGTCGGCGGAGGTCGACGTCGGCTATTCGTGGGAGAAGGGCCGCCGCGTCGTCGGGGGGTCCGAAGGCTGGATGGAGGTGCTCGGCGCCGGCATGGTCCACCCGGAGGTGATCCGCGCCTGCGGGCTCGGTCCGGACGCATGGCAGGGCTTCGCCTTCGGCTGCGGCATCGACCGGCTGGCGATGCTCAAATACGGCATGGACGATCTGCGCGCCTTCTTCGACGGCGACCTCAGGTGGCTCAGGCATTACGGCTTCTCGGCGTTCGACGTGCCGACCCTGAGCGGAGGCGTCGGGGCATGAAATTCACCCTCGCCTGGCTGAAGGAGCATCTCGACACCGAGGCCGGCCTCGACGAGATCGTCGCGACGCTGACCCGGATCGGGCTCGAAGTGGAAAGTGTCGAAAGTGCCGCGCAGAAGCTTTCGCCGTTCGTGGTGGCACAAGTGGTCACCGCACAGAGACATCCGCAGGCCGACAAGCTGCAGGTTTTGACCGTGGATGTTGGCATTGGCGACGCGATTCAGGTCGTTTGCGGCGCGCCCAATGCGCGCGCGGGCCTCAAGGGCGTGTTCGGGCCGCCGGGCGCCTGGGTGCCGGGAAGCGACATGATGCTCAAGGTCGCCGCGATCCGAGGCGTCGAGAGCCGGGGCATGATGTGCTCGGTGCGCGAGCTGGAGCTGGGCGACGAGCATGACGGCATCATCGAGCTGCCCGCCGACGCGCCGGTCGGCGCGGCCTATGCCGCCTGGGCGGGGCTCGACGACCCGGTGATCGACGTCGCGGTGACGCCCAACCGGCAGGATTGCATGGGCGTCCACGGCATCGCCCGCGACCTCGCCGCGGCGGGCGTCGGCACGCTGAAGCCGGTCGCGGTGCCGGACATCGCCGGCGCCTTCCCCTGCCCGATCGAGGTCCGCACCGACGATCCCGAAGGCTGCCCGGCTTTCTATGGGCGGGTCGTGCGGGGGGTCCGCAACGGCCCCTCGCCGCGCTGGCTCCAGCAAAGGCTGAAGGCGGTCGGGCAGCGTCCGATCAGCGCGCTGGTCGACATGACCAACTTCATCATGCTGAGCTACGGCCGGCCGCTCCACGTCTACGACCTCGCCAGGCTCCAGGGCCCGGTCGTCGCCCGCCGCGCGGCGGACGGCGAGGAGGTGGCGGCGCTCAACGGCAAGACCTACCGGCTCGATCCCTCGATGACCGTCATCGCCGATTCGGCCGGCGTCCACGACATAGGCGGGATCATGGGCGGCGAGCATTCGGGCGTGACCGAGGCGACGACCGACATCCTCATCGAATGCGCCTATTTCGACCCCGGGCATATCGCGCGGACCGGCCAGAAGCTGGCTTTGACCTCGGACGCGCGCAGCCGCTTCGAGCGCGGCGTCGACCCCGCCTTCCTCGACACCGGCCTCGCTCTGGCGACGGCGATGGCGATCGAGCTGGCGGGCGGCGAGGCGTCGGAGACCGTGCGCGCCGGCGCGCCGCCCGACCCGGACAAAACGATAGCCTACCGGCCCGCGCGCACGCTCGAACTGGGCGGCGTGGAAGTGCCCGAGGCGGAGCAGCGGGCCCTGCTGGAGCGGCTCGGCTTCGGGGTCGAGACGGGCGGCGAGGCGTGGCGGATCGCGGTGCCTTCGTGGCGGCGCGACGTGGACGGCGCGGCCGACATCGTCGAGGAAGTGACCCGCATCCACGGCTACGACCGGATCGCGGCGGTGCCGCTGCCGCGCGCGCCCGGCGTCGCGCGGCCGACGGCGACGGCGGAGCAACGGGTGGAGCGGCGGGTGCGCCGCACCGCCGCGGCGCGCGGCCTCGACGAGGCGGTGACCTGGAGCTTCGTTCCGGAAGCCGATGCGGCGGCCTTCGGAGGCGCGGCCTGGGTGCTCGCCAACCCGATCAGCGAGGAGCTGAAGGCGATGCGGCCGTCCTTGCTCCCCGGCCTGCTGGCGGCGGCGCGGCGCAACCAGGCGCGCGGCGCGGAGAGCATCCGGCTGTTCGAGCTCGGCCGGCGCTACCTCGAGCAAGGCGAGCGGCCGACGCTCGGCCTGGTGCTCGCCGGCCATCGCCGCGACCGCGACTGGCGGCACGGCAAGGCGGAAGGCTTCGACGCGTTCGACGCCAAGGCGGAGGCTTTGGCCCTGCTCGCCGCCGCGGGCGCGCGGATCGACAATCTGCAGGCGCTGGAGGGCGCCTCGGGCATCTATCATCCTGGACGCTCGGCGCGGCTGTGCCTCGGCCCCAAGAACGTGCTTGCCGAAATCGGCGAGCTGCATCCCTCGATCCTGAAGGCGTTCGACCTCGACGGGCCGGTGGTGGCGGCGGAAATCTATCTCGACGCACTGCCCGCCAGGCGCTCGAGCGGCCACGCCCGCGACGCCTACGCCCCGCCGGCGCTCCAGGCGGTGAAGCGCGACTTCGCCTTCCTGGTGCCGGAGGGCATGGCCGCCGAGACCTTGCTGCGCGCGGTGCGGGGCGCCGACAAAGCGGCGATCGCGGGCGCGCGGCTGTTCGACGTCTTCACCGGCGCCGGCGTGCCGGAAGGGCAGAAGTCGCTCGCCGTGGAAGTGATTCTGCAGCCGGGCGAGAAGAGCTTCGCCGAGGCCGAGCTCAAGGCGATCGCCGACCGCATCGTCGCCGCGGCCGCCAAGGCCGGTGCGCGCCTCCGCGACTGAGGCGCGCGAGGCCGCCGTCCGGGCGAGCCTCGCCGAGCAGGCGGGCTGGTGCGAGCGGCTCGGCTCGCCGTTCACCGCCCGCCTGTGCCGCGTCCTCGCCGGAACGCTGGACCGCTTTACGCCGACCGGGCGGCGCGCGCTCGACTGGCCCGGCGACCCCGCCCCGTCGAAGGACGCGCTGGCGCTGCGGCTGTGCGGCGGGCTCCACGCTCTGGCCAGGGAGGGTCACGCGCCGGCGCTGGCCGGGCTGGACGAGGCCGCGCTCGCCGGGGCGCTGCGGCCCTTGCTGAACCGGCCGGACCTCGCCGCCTGGCTCGACCTTCCGCCGCAGACCAACGAGGTCGGCCGCTCGGCGGTGCTGATGGCCGGGCTGATGGCGGCGGCCGAGGCGCTGGACCGGCCGCTCCATCTGCTCGAGCTCGGCGCCAGCGCCGGGCTGAACGTCGTCCTCGACCGCTATCGCTATGAGCTGGGCGGCGCGGTCGCCGGCGACCCCGGCTCCACGCTAATGCTCCGGCCGGAATGGAAAGGCCCGCCCCCGCCCGCCGCGCCGGTGCGGATCGCCGCGCGGCGGGGCGTCGACCTGCTGCCTCCGCCCGACCCCGCCCGCCTCCTCGCCTATATCTGGCCGGACCAGGCGGAGCGGCTCGCCCGGGCCGAGCGGGCGCTCGCCCTGCTCGCCGCCGATCCGCCGCCGATCGACCAGGGCGATGCGGCGGAATGGATAATTATGCAGCTTGCGCACCCGCCCGCAGAGGGGGCGGCGCGCGTGATTATGCACTCTGTTGCATATCAATACTTCCCGCCCGAGACGCAGCGCCGGGTCAAGGCGGCGATCGAAGCGGCCGGGGCACGCGAACCGCTCGCCTGGCTGAGGATGGAGAAGCAGCCCGGCGACGAGCGCTACAGCCTGCGGCTGAGGCTCTGGCCGGGCGGCGAGGACCGCCTGCTCGCCTGGACCCACCCGCACGGCAATTCGGTCAGCTGGCTGGAGGCTCCAGCGCGTTGATGGCGGCGTGAACGCGGGCTTCGATCTCGCGGCGGGGCAGGCCGGCCGGGATCGGCTCGCCGAAGCGCATGGTGACGATGCCGGGGCTCTTGACGAAGCGGCGGCGCGGCCAGAGCCGGCCGCTGTCGAGCGCGACCGGGACCACGGCCAGGCCGAGCGCGCGGTAGAGGCCAGCGAAGCCCGGCTGGAGCGGCGGCGCCTCGCCGGGCGCGACGCGGGTGCCTTCGGGGAAGATGACCACCGGGCGCCCCTCGGCCCGCGCCTCCTCGCCTTCCTTCATCATCCGCCGGAGCGCCGCGCCGCCGCCGGCCCGGTCTACCGCGATCATGCCGTAGCGCTGGGTGAGCAGGCCCCAGAAGGGAATGCGGGCGAGCTCGCGCTTCATGACGATGCGCGGCGTATCGAGGATGACGACGAGATCCAGCGTCTCGAACATCGCCTGGTGCTTGGCCGCGACCAGCACCGCGCCGTCCGGCACCGCGCCCTCGACGCGGGTGGCGATGCCGAGCAGCAGAGCGGCGGCGCGGCGATGGAACAGCGCCCAGCCGTTCGCCACCGCCCGCACCGGCCCGCGGCCGAACGGAATGGCCAGCCAGCCAACCAGCACGTAGCCGACCGTGCCGGCATAGAAGACGAGCACGAACAGCGCCGAGCGAACCCACCCCATGTTCAGATTCCGACGAAAACCGCGGCGCGGCGGAGGAGATATTTGTTATATTCGAGGAAAAGCTGGCGCAGGCTCGGATTGCTTTCGACGGCGTCGCCGGTCAGCGCGACGCCGGGGCCGAGCTGGCGGGCGATCTCGAACCGGGCGCGGGGCATGTGCCAATCGGTGGTGACGAGGCGGACGGTGTGGAAGCCGCGCCGCTGGACCCAGTGCGCGACCTCGTCGGCGTTCGAGCGGGTATCGACCGATTCCCGGCCGAGATCGATGCAGCACAGGAACAGCGGGTCGCGGCCGGGATATTGGGCGGCGAGATCGGCCGGGCGGACCGTGCGGGCGACGCCCGAGACGAGCAGCCGCTTCGCCTTGCCGGCGGCGAGCAGATCGAGGCCGCGCTCGATCCGGCCGGGGGCGCCGGTGAGGACGACGACGGCGTCGGTGGTGAGATCGCCGGCCGGGCGCGGCAGCGCGACCGCGAACAGCGCATAGCCGAGCAGATAGAGGAGGCCGAGGAAGGAGAGGAAGCGGACGATCACAGCATCCGCCCCAATGCCCGAAGGATGGCCGAGCGCGCCACCAGCATCGCCAGGCCGACCCCGAAAAGGGGCAAAGCGACGAGCAGCACCCAGGCGAGCGGCGGCAGAGCGGCCGCGCCGAGCAGGTCCGAGCCCAGAGCCGCCACCCTGCGCCCGATCAGCAGCAGCACCGCCGCCGCCGCGACCAGGCCGACGCCGCCGCCGAACGCCGCGTCGAGCGCGATGCGGCGCTGGAACAGGCGCGCGACCTGGACGTCGGTGGCGCCCATCAGATGCAGCACCTCAATGGTGGCGCGATGGGTATCGAGCGCGGCGCGGGCGGCCAGCACCACGGTGGCGCCGGTCGCGCCGATCATCAGCACGACGAGCGCGCCGGCCAGCCATTGCAGCGAGCGCATCAGCCGCGCGAGCGGCGCCAGCCACTGGCCGTTATCGTCGATCCGGGCGGACGGCGCGGCCTCGGCGACGGCGGCGCGCAGAGCGTCGAGCCCGGCATAGCCGGCCGGGCTCAAATCGACGTCGATCATGGCCGGCACCGGCACGTCGGCGTCGAGCCCGCTGTCGCCAAGCCAGGGCGCGAGCAGCTTCGCCATCTCCTCGCCGCCGATGCGGCGGACCCGCTCGACCCCCGGTTGCCGCTCAAGCAAGGCGGCGACCGCGCGGGCCTGGGCCTCGCGCCGGTCCGGATTGGCCTCGACGATCTGGATCGTGGCGCGATTGCCGGCGCCGGTGCCGAGGCCGCGGGCGGCGCTGCCCAAAGCGATGCCGGCGGCGGCGGCGAGCAACGTCAGGAACATCATGATCGCCAGCACCCAGGGCATCGGCCCGGCCAGCCGCCCTTCCGGCAGCAGCCGCGCGTCGGCGGTGCCGAACTTGCGCACGCCCCCCTTCACGCCTCCGGCCTTCGCGGCGGATGGCGCAGCGCGCCGGTCGGATCGATCAGCTCGCCGCGATCGAGCCGCAGCATCTCGGACCGGCCGACCGAGGAGATGAGGTGGAGATCGTGGGTGGCGACGACGATCGTGGTGCCGAGCTTGTTGAGCCCGTCGAACAGATGGAGCAGGCGCTTGGCCATGTCGGGATCGACATTGCCGGTCGGCTCGTCGGCGACGAGCAATTCCGGCCGGCCGATGACGGCGCGGGCGATGGCGACGCGCTGCTGCTCGCCGCCGGACAGGGTCGCCGGCCGCGCCGTGGCGCGGTGGCCGAGGCCGACCCAGGCGAGCATCTCCGTGACCGGGCCGTCGAGGTCGCGCTCGTCGACGCCCGCCACCCTCAAAGGCAGCGCGACATTGTCGTAGGCGGAGAGATGGGGGACGAGGCGGAAATCCTGGAAGACGACGCCGATCCGCCGCCGGAAGCCCGGCAGCCGGGCGCGCGCCATGGTGACGATGTCCTCGCCGAACAGGCGGATGAGGCCGCGGCTCGGCCGCTGGGCGAGGTAGAGCAGCTTGAGCAGGGAGGTCTTGCCCGCGCCCGACGGGCCGGTGAGGAAGTAGAAGCCGCCCTCGCGCAGCGAGAAACTGAGATCGGACAGCGTCTCGGCGCCCGTGCCGTAGCGCAGGCCGACATTCTCGAACTGAACGATGGAGCCGCCGGACGCCAGAAAAACCCCCTCCTTGCCGTCCAAAGCTCATCGCATGGCGAACGGCAACGCGTAAACCGCCGAAAGTCATGCATTTGCTTGCTGGGGGCGTTAGGTTGTGCTTGACCGATTAACCGAGTTTCGCGAGGCGTCCAGTATACGATGATCCTCAGCTGCCCCGCCTGCAAGACGCGCTACGCCGTCCCCGACAGCGCGATCGGCGCCACCGGGAGGCAGGTGCGCTGCGCCTCGTGCCGCCACAGCTGGTTCCAGCCGCCGCCGCCCCCCCGCGCCGCTTTGCCCTCGCCGCCGCCGCCCCCGCCGCCTTCCCCCGGGGAGGAGCGCGATCCGCCCGCTTATGCCGCGCCGCGCCACCCGCCGCCGCCGGTGCCGGTGCCGCCCCCGCCCGCGCCGGTGCCCGAGGCGCCGCGCCGGCCGGTGTCGAGCGACCTGCTCGGCCCCGCCCCGGCCGAGACCGAGGAGGATTTCGACGCCTTCGCGCACCACGCGCCGTTCCGGCCGCGGCGCAACCCGGCGAAATGGCTGACCCTCGCGGCGGCGCTGTTCGCCATCGTGGCGCTCGCCGCGACCGCCTGGGTGCTCGCCTTCGGCAAGCCGAGCGGCTCCTTCTCGATCATCGGCGGCGGCACGCCGCTGCGCATCGAAGGCAGCGCCGCGCGCCAGGCGCTGGACAGCGGCAACAGCGTCCTCAACGTCACCGGCCGGATCTGGAACCCGACCGAGCAGGCCCAGCGCGTGCCGCCGATCCGCGCCGAGCTGCAGGACGCGTCCGGAAAGATCGTCTATTCCTGGTCGATCTCGCCGCCCGCCGCCCAGCTCCAGCCCGGGCAGAGCGCGGCGATCAACAGCGCCGAGGTCGACGTGCCCGCCGCCGCCAGCAAGCTCCGCCTCGCCTTCGGCCCGGCGGTCTGATGCGGATAGGGCTGCTGACCGGCGGCGGCGACGTCCCCGGGCTCAATCCGTGCATCCGCTCGATCACGCTTTCCGCCGACGACCTCGGCTGGGAGGTGGTCGGCTTCCGCCGCGGCTGGGAAGGCGTCCTCGCCATCGACCCGGCCGATCCGGCGACGGTGGCGGCGAACAGCCTGGCTTTGACCCGCGAGGGGGTGCGCGGCATCGACCGGATGGGCGGCACCATCCTCCACACCTCGCGCACCGACCCGCGCACGCTGGCGGCGGGCGACCAGACCGCGCGGGTGCTGGCGACGCTCGAGGCGATGGGCATCGACGCGATGATCACGCTCGGCGGGGACGGCACCCTGCGCTTCTCCGCGCATCTCTCGGCGCAAGGCGTGCCGGTCGTCTCGATCCCCAAGACGATGGACAACGACGTCTACGGCACCGATTATTGCATCGGCTTCTCGACCGCGGTCAGCCGCTCGGTCGCGGCGATCAACGCGCTGCGCACGACGGTCGAGAGCCACGAAAGGATCGGCGTCGTCGAATTGTTCGGGCGAAGGAGCGGCGAGACCGCTTTGCTCGCCGGCTTCCTCGCGCAGGTCGACCGGACGGTGATCGCCGAGGTGCCCGCCGAGCTCGACACCCTGCTGCCTTTGCTCGACGAGGACAAGAGATCGAACCCGGCCGGCTATGCGATGTGCGTGATCTCCGAAGGCGCGACGATCGGCGGCGAGGCGGCGCGCGGCGAGACGCTGTCGCAGCCGGCGAGCCAGCGGGTCGAGGCCGGCGTCGGCCACCGCCTCGGCGCCGCGATCCGCGACCGGCTCGGCTGGGGCGTGGTCATCCAGGAGCTGGCCTATCTGATGCGCGCCGGCGAGCCCGACGCGATGGACCGCATGGCCGGCCTGGCCTTCGGCGCGCTCGCCGTCCAGCTCCTCCAGCGCGGCGAGCACGGGCGGATGGTGACGCTGACCGACGGCAATTACCACCATGTCCCCGCCGGCACCTTGCTCGAGGCGACCAAGTCGGTCGACGTCGCCGCCCTCTACGACCCCGCCGCCTATCGCGCCAAGCTGATGCGGGTCGAGGGCATGCCGATGTTTCTGTATTAGGGATTGGGGTTGTGAGGGAGGGGACAGTCACTTTTCCGCACGGGTGCGCAACGGGGACAGTCACTTTTCCACACGGCGGACCCGAACCGTCAATGCCGTGCGGAAAAGTGACTGTCCCCTGCCTCACGGAAAAGTGACTGTCCCCGTTGCGGGGCCCTCGCCCCTTTGCTAGAGGCCCCGCTCCTACCGGCGCCGGGCTCCGCCCCGGCGGCATCACGTGCGGTCGTGGCGGAACTGGTAGACGCGCAGCGTTGAGGTCGCTGTGGCCGAAAGGCCGTGGAAGTTCGAGTCTTCTCGACCGCACCAGATCGTGCCGATAGAACGTCCCCGGGGGATCGTTTCGGCACGATGTCCCCTTCGGAAAAGGGGCCCCATGACAGGCTCAGCCTCGGCGACGAGCAGGCGCCCGTTCGGCTTCTGGATCTGCCTCGCGCTCGTCGTCGGCAACATGATCGGCTCGGGCGTCTATCTGCTGCCCGCGAGCCTGGCGCCGTTCGGCTGGGCCGGCGTGTTCGGCTGGCTGTTCACGATCGGCGGGGCGATGTGCCTCGCTCTGGTCTTCGCGCGGCTGGCGAGCGCCTTTCCCGAGGCCGGCGGGCCCTATGCCTACGGCCGCGAGGCGTTCGGGCCGTTCGTCGGCTTCGTCGTCGCCTGGACCTATTGGGTGTCGCTGTGGATCGGCAACGTCGCCGTCGCCACCGGCGTGGTGGCGCCGCTCGGCACCCTGTTCCCGGCGGTGGCGGCGCACAGCGTGTGGTGGACGCTGGCGATATTGTGGCTGCTGACCCTGGTGAACTGCCTCGGCGCGAGGCTGGCGGGCGGCGTCCAGGTCGCGCTCACCGCGCTCAAGTTCCTGCCGCTCGCCGCCGTCATCCTGCTCGCCGCTTTGGTCCTGGCGCGGCAGGGGCCGTCGATCCTGCCGCCGCTGCGCCCTGAGCATTTCGCTTTTTCGGGCGCGAGCGGCATCGGCGCGGCGGCGACGCTCACGCTGTGGAGCTTCCTCGGCCTCGAATCGGCGACCATCCCGGCCGAGAAGGTCGACAATCCGCGCCGCGTGATCGGACGCGCGACGGTCACGGGGACGGCGGTCACCGGCCTCGTCTATCTGTTCGCCTGCTCGGCGCCGGCTTTGCTGCTGCCGGTCGGAGCGGCCTCGCGCTCGGGCGCGCCGCTCGCCGACTTCGTCGCCTTGCACTGGGGCCCGGCGGCGGGCGCGGCGCTGGCCTTGTTCGCGGCGGTGACCGCCTTCGGCGCCCTCAACGGCTGGATCCTGGTCCAGGGCGAGATGCCGTGGGCGATGGCGCGCGACGGCGTCCTGCCCCGCTGGCTGGCGGCGCTGTCGAAGCGCGGGACGCCGGCCCGGGCCTATGTCGTGACCAGCTGCCTGATCACCGGCGTGCTGCTGCTCAACGCCGCCCGCAGCGCGACCGAATTGTTCAAATTCCTGATCCTGCTCGCCACCACCGCCTCGCTGGTCGCCTATCTGGTCTGCGCGCTGGCGGCGATAATGCTGCCGGCGCGCAAGCGGATGGCGAGCGACGGGCTGCTGTTCGCCGCCGCCTTGCTCGGCACCGCCTATTCGGCCTGGGCGGTGTGGGGGGCCGGCGCGGAGGCGAACCTGTGGGGCCTGGGCCTGATGGCGAGCGGCGTGCCCATCTTCCTCGCCATGCGGTGGAAACAAGGCGGCGGCGGCGGCGTTGTCGCGCGTGGGATTGTGAAGCCGGACAGGATGACCGAAAAGGACCGCATGGACCTTTCCGACCGCGAGTGGCGCGAGCGGCTGTCGAGCGAGCAATATCACGTGCTGCGCGAGGCCGGGACCGAACGCGCCTTCACCGGGCGCTACGTCGACAATCACGAAAGCGGCGCCTATCGCTGCGCCGGCTGCGGCGAATTGCTGTTCGACAGCGACGCCAAGTTCGACAGCGGCAGCGGCTGGCCGAGCTTCACCCAGCCCGCCGGCCCTTCGATCAGCGAGCATGCCGATGCCAGCGCCGGCATGCGCCGCGTCGAGGTGCGTTGCGCCCGCTGCGACGGCCATCTCGGCCACGTCTTCCCCGACGGACCGGGGCCGACGGGCCTTCGCTATTGCATCAACAGCGCAGCGCTCGACTTCGAAGGCAAAAGCGAGGCCGGCGAGGACGCCTGAGGGCGCGCTTGTCGCGCGACTCGTCTCCGCCTAGGCTCGGCCGCGATGGCCAGCGATCCTTCCGTCCGCTCTCCGCTCAAGCAGTGGACGATCGGCTTCCTCAAGTTCAACCTCTACGCGATCCTGCTCGGCGCGATCGCGGTGGCGGTGGCGGTCGGCGTGGCGATGAGCTCGCTGCCCGAATATCCCGAGCTGGTCCGCCGCACCAACCTTGGGCAGACGATCGTCGTGCGCGGCGCCGACGGCTCGGTTCTGGTATCGATGGGGCCGAGCTTCGGCGACTGGCTGACCTACGGCGAGATACCCGACGTGATGAAGGACGCGATCGTCTCGGTCGAGGACAAGCGCTTCCGCTCGCACCTCGGCGTCGATCCGATCGGCCTCGTCCGCGCGTTCGGCGTGCGCATCACCAAGGGGCGCTGGACGCAGGGCGGCTCGACCATCACCCAGCAGCTCGCCCGCAACATCTTCCTGTCCAACAGCCGCACCTTCACCCGCAAGATCAAGGAAGCGATCCTCGCCCTCGCGCTGGAGCGCAAGTTCAGCAAGGACCAGGTGCTCGAACTCTACCTCAACCGCGTCTATTTCGGCGGCGGCGCCTACGGCATCGACGCCGCGTCGCGCAAATTCTTCGGCCATTCCGCGCGGACCCTCAACCTCTCCGAAGCGGCGATCATCGCCGGCCTCGTGAAGGCGCCGTCCAATTACGCGCCGAGCGCCGACGCCGAAGCCGCCAAGAGCCGCGCCGCGGTGGTCATCCGGCTGATGCAGGAAGCGGGCAAGATCAGCGCCGAGGAAGCCGCCAACGCGGCCCCGGCGCGGGTCGGCATCGTGCCGGCGCCCAAGCAGAACAGCGTCCGCTATTTCACCGACTGGGTGCTGCCGCAGCTCGACACCTTGATCGACGAGACGGTGCAGCCGATCCAGGTGTGGACGACGCTCGACCCCAACATGCAGAAGCTCGCCGACCAGGTGATCAACGCCGATGCGCCCAAGGGCGCGCAGGGCGCCCTCGTCGCGCTCGACCGCGACGGCGCGGTGCGGGCGATGATCGGCGGGCGCGACTATGTCAGCTCGATCTACAACCGCGCCACCCAGGCCGCGCGCCAGCCCGGCTCGTCGTTCAAATTGTTCGTCTACCTCGCCGCGCTCGAGGCCGGGCACAAGCCGGACGACATGGTCTCGGCCGATCCGGTGAGGATCAACGGCTGGAGCCCGCGCAACAACGGCCACGTCATCACCGGCAATATCAGCCTTCGCCAGGCCTTCGCCCAGTCGATCAACACCGTCTCGGTGCGGCTCGGGCAGGAAGTCGGCTTCTCGACGGTGGCGAGCATGGCCCAGCGGCTCGGCATCTCGTCGAAGATCGTCACGCACCCGTCGATGGCGCTGGGCAGCTCGGAAGTGCGGCTGATCGACATGACCCGCGCCTACGCCTCGGTCTCCGCCAAGGGCGCGGCGGTGGCGCCCTACGGCATCAAGAGGGTGACGACCGGCAAGGGCGAGTTGCTCTACCAATGGCAGCCGCCCGGTAACGCCGCCTTGCTCAGCCCGTGGGTGGCGGCGGAGATGACCGACCTCATGCAGACCGCGGTGCTGAGCGGCACCGGGCGCGCGGCGCAGATCGGGCGGCCGGTCGCCGGCAAGACCGGGACGACGACGTCGAACAAGGACGGCTGGTTCCTCGGCTTCTCGAGCGGGCTCACCACCGGCGTGTGGATGGGGCGCGACGACAATAAGGCAATTCCGGGCCTGCAAGGCGCGACGGCGCCGGCGCGGGCCTTCCACGACTTCATGATCCGCGCCGTCGCCAACCGGCCGGTCGAGAATTTCGAGACCCAGGTGATCCCGCCCGACTGGCAGCAGGAGCCGGACGACGAAGCCTGGTATGCCGATCCCGGCAACGGCGTCGAGGCGCAGCCGGGCCAGTTCGTCAGCCCCGACGGCGGCCCACTGCCGTCGAGCGGCGGCGTGCCCCCCGACGAGGCCGACCGGCCGCGGCCGCCGCGCGACGACGAGGGCGACGACGCGGCGCCCCCGCCGCCGCCGGAGCGGCTCGACCGCGAGTTCATCGACCGGGCGATCAACGGCGATGCGCCGCGCCGGCCGCGGCCGCGCCGCCAGCCCGACGACCTCGCGCCGCCCGTCTCCAGCCTACCCCCGCGGGGCGATGCGGTGGAGCGACGCCCCATGACGCCGCAGCCATAAGCGCGCGCGCTTCGCGTCGGCGCCGGCCAGAGTCTCGACCAGAGCGTGGAATTCGGGCCCGTGGTGCATGTGCACCCGGTGCGCGACCTCGTGGGCGACGGTGGCGCGGCGGACGAAGGCGGGGGCGAGGATCAGCCGCCAGCTATAGCGCAGGCCGCCCGCGGCCGAGCAGCTCCCCCATCGCGACACCGGGTCTCCCACCGCCACGCGAACGACCGAGACGCCGGCCAAAGCCGCGAACTCGCGCGTCTCTTCGGACAATAGGTCGAGCGCGCGCCGCTTCAGCCAGCGCACCACCCGCGCCTCGACATTCTCCTCCGGCCCGCCGACCAGGATCCGCCCCGGCTCGGCGCCGACGGTGCGCGGACGCTCGGGCGACCAGTCGACGCGGTGCGGCTCGCCCTCGAGCGGGACCAGGGCGCCGGGCACGATCCGCTCGGCGGCGGCGACCTCGCCGAGCTGGCGCTCGATCCAGGCGCGGTGGCCTTCCGCCCATTCGATCGCCCGGCGCTTCGAGGCGCGCGGCGGAAGGGTGAGGACGATTGCCCCGGTGCGCCGGTCGACGCGCAGCCGCAGCACCCGGGCGCGGGGGGAGACGCGGAAGGTGAGCGAGGCGCGGCGGCCGCCGCCCTCGAAGCTCGGCTCAGAGCTCACGATCGACGAGGTGAAGCTCGAGGTCGCGCACCTCGCCTTCGGGCACGGTCCAGCCGCGCACCGACATGCCGGCGCGATGGACCGATTCCGGATCGCCCGAGACGAGCGGGTGCCAATCGAACAGCGGCTTGCCCTCGGCGCGCAGGCGATAGGCGCAGGTGGCGGGCAGCCAGCCGAAGCGCTCGACATTGGCCGCGGTGAGGCGGATGCAATCGGGGACGAAGGCGCGGCGGCCGCGATAATGGGTGCAGCGGGCGGTGTGGGTGTCGAGCAGCTTGCAGGCGACGTTGGTCGGGTGGACCTCGCCCGTATCGGCATCCTCGAGCTTGTGCAGGCAGCATTTGCCGCAGCCGTCGCAGAGCGATTCCCACTCGTCGCGGGTCAAGGCCTCGATCGGTTTTTCCCAGAAGTTCATCTCACCCACTTGTCGAGCGCCGCGGCGATGCCCTCGACGCCCTGGTCGTCGGGCAGGAGGGCGATCGGCCCGCCGTCGGGGCCCATCAATATCTCGGCGCGGCTGTGGTTGACGTCATAGCTCCCGTCGGGCCTTTTGTCGCCCTTCTGCGACCAGACCGCATATTCCATCGCCACTTTCGCCACCGCTTGGGGCGTGCCGGTGAGGCCGACCATGCGCGGGTGGAAATTGGCGACGAACGCCTTGATCACCGGCGGCGTGTCGCGCTCGGGATCCACCGAGACGAAGACGGGGACCACCCGCGCGGCGCGGGCCGGGTCCTTCCCCTCGAACGCCTTCAAGGCCCGGCCGATCGCGGCGAGGTCGGTCGGGCAGACGTCGGGGCAATGGGTGAAGCCGAAATACATGATCCGATATTTGCCGGCGAAATCGCGGTCGGTCGCGGCCCGGCCGTCCTGGTCGACCAGCGCGAACGGACCGCCGATCCGGCTGCCCTGGAGCGGCGGATCGCCGGGCCCGGCCGAGCAGGCGGCGAGCGCGAGCGCGGCCAGCCAGGCGAAGGCGCGGGAAAAGCGAGGATGGGTGCGTTCGTTCATGGCGCGGGCAGGTCTCCCTTGCTATAGCGCGGCGATCAAGTCGAGACTGGGGTGGTCAAGTGCTGAAAGCTTTCGGCCGCGCGGCGGCTCTGTTCTTCGTCCTCGCGACGGCGGTGCCCGCCGCGGCGCAATATTCGGACAGCTACAATTTCCTGAAGGCGGTGCGCGAGCGCAACCCGACCAAGGTCACCGAATTGCTCGCGGTGCCCGGCACCGCGGTGGTCAACATCAAGGATCCGGGCTCGGGCGAGGCGGCCCTGCACATCGTCGTCAAGGGCCGCGATTATGAATGGCTGTCCTTCCTGCTCAGCAAGCGGGCGACCCCCAACATCCAGAACCGGCAGGGCGAGACGCCGCTCAGCGTCGCCGCCCAGCTCGGCTGGACCGAAGGCGCCGAGCTGCTGCTCATCCGCGGCGCCGGGGTCGACGTCCCCAACCAGAGGGGCGAGACGCCGCTCATCTTCGCCGTCCACCGCCGCGACCTGGCGATGGTCTCGCTGCTGCTGCGCGGCGGCGCCAATCCCAATCGCAAGGACAATATGAGCGGCTATTCGGCGCTCGATTACGCGCGCCAAGACGGCCGCTCGCAGGCGATCGTCAAATTGCTCGAGTCGCAGGCAGGCCCCGCGCGGCCCGCGGCGGGCCCTAAGCTCTAGACCCCCTAGCTCTAGACCCCCAAGCTCTAGACAAAGGCGGCCAGCGCCGGATCGAGGCCGCCGACGATGCGGCGGGCGGCGCGGCGGGCGAAACGCAAAGTTTCCGCCTTGCGCCGCGCCGGCGCGAGCTTGCGCACCGGGGCTTCCCTGATCACCGCCGCCTCGTAGCGGTCCGCGACCAGCAGGCCGCACAGATGCGGGTGGAAGCTCTCGCCCTCGAACGGCGCGCAGTCGAAGCCGCCCGGCACCGCCCAGAAGAAGCGGTCGCAATAGCCGAGATAGTCGAGCCACTTGCCATCGCCCATCAGGTCCGCTCGCGACACCTTGATCTCGACGATGGTGATGAGGCCGTCCGAGCCGAGGCCCATCATGTCGGCCCGCCGGCCGTTGGGCAGCGGCACTTCGCAGAGCGCGAACACGTCCTGGTTGAAGAACAAGCGGGTGACGCCCCGCGCCACGTCCTGCGCGGCGGGCGGGGCGTCCTCGAAGCACAGACGCGCGGCGGGACTCGGGGAAAGGACCATGAGTCCGGATTTAGAATGAATCGGGAACGATGAAAAGCGCTCCCACGCCCCCGGCGATGGAAATCAGCGATAGAAGACGTGGTTGCCGATCGCCGCGACGCGGGTGACGCCGCGCCAGGCCGGAGCGACGTAGCGGGCGTGGAAGAACAGAGCCTTGCCGGCCGGGCTGGTGCCGTGGCCGCCAAGGGCGGAGCGGGCGACGGCGAGGGCGCGCGTCCAGGCGGCGGAGGCGCGGGCGATCGGCGGGAAGCGACCGGCGCGCACGAACGAGAATTGGCCGCGCTGCTTGACGACGCCGCAGGCGGTGCTCGGGAAGCGGCCGGAATGCATGCGGTTGACGATCACGTGGGCGACCGCGTGCTGGCCGGTGAGCGGCTCGCCCTTGGCCTCGAAATAGACGGCGCCGGCGAGGCATTCGAGCTCTGGCCCGGTCGCGGGGCTGGACGGCTGGTCGTCGGCCGCCTCGGTGACGGCGGGGGCCGGCACTTCCACGGCCGGGGCCGGGACGCTCGCCGGCTCGGCCGCAACGGGCGCTTCAGCGCCGATCGGGGCCGGTGCTGGAACAGGGGGAGTAGGCAGAGAAGCCACCGCCGCGGCGTTGAGCTCCCAGGCGCGGGAGGGGGCGGCGTGGAACGCGGCGCCGATCACGGCGGCCGTCAGGGCCGCGGACACAGCCGCGGCTCGGGAAAATAAGCGCATTCATCTTCTAATCAATGCGGCCGGGTCGTCGCGCCGGAGAGCCGAACCGTAAACGGGCTCTTCCGGTGACTAGCCTTCCGTCTCGCGTGGCCCCCCGCTTCCGGTCATCCCCGGCGGATCGGCCCCCCGCTACTTCGCATGGAGTGAGGGGCGGCTAGTTTGTGCGGTGCAGCAGAGTCAATCGAACGCGACCATTTCAGCGGCGAACCGTTCGGCAGACGGGACATCCAGTTCCAAAACCCACAAATCCGGGTCGAATCGCCTGCGGCGGGCGACGAAAGACGGAACTTCCGCAGCACTTTCCGGCTGGGAAGCCGTGGAGGGCCCCCAGGCGTAGCGGCCGTCGGGGCCCAGCAGCCGTTCGTAGACCAGCGGCCCCGCGCCCCTTTCGGTGAGGATGACGAGGATCGCGCCCGCCGTCTCGTCCCCCTTGGACAGCACGGCGCCGAAGCCGCCTTCCGCTTCCGCCTTGCGCCGCAGGGCCGAGACCAGCACGCCGGTGGCGAGGCGGGGCTCCATCAAAGCTCCGGCGCGTAGCCGGGCAGGCTGCTCAGCGGGATTTGCGAGCGCATGAAGGTGCCGGTCCCGCGCGCCGCTTCCTCGCCCTCGGCGTCGAACAGCCGCGCCTCGCCGACGAAGACGCGGCGGCGGCCGCTCGCCCAGCGCCCCTCGGCGACGCCCTCGCCGCCTTTCAGCGGCTTGGTGAAATTGAGGTTGAAGGCGGTGGTGAGCAGGAAGCGGTCGCTGACCAGGCTGTTGCAGGCGTAGAAGGCCGCATCGTCCATCATCTTGAAATAGAGCGTGCCGTGGGCGGCGCCGGCGGCGTGATAGGCCGCATCGTCGATCCGGAAGCGGATGCGGGCGAAGCCCTGCTCGACGATTTCGATCCGCGATTCGAACAGGCGGTTGACCGGCGCGTGGCGATAGAGGGATTCGAGCGCCCGGAAGTGCGCGGCCTGGCCGGCCTCAGGCGGCATTGAGGCTTTCGATGCCGGCTAGCAAGGCGAAGATCGCATCGCGCGAGCGGGCGCCGCGCAGCTTGGCGACATTGTTGCGGTCGCGCAGCGCCCGGCTGACGCCGGCCAGCGCCTTTAGATGCTCGGCGCCGGCATCGGGCGGCGAGAGGATCAGGAAGACGAGGTCGACCGGCAGCCCATCGACCGAGTGGAAGTCGATCGGCGTGGTCAGGCGCGCGAAATAGCCGAACACGCGCGGCAGGCCCTCGATCTTGGCATGGGGGATGGCGACGCCGCCGCCGAAGCCGGTCGAGCCGACCTTCTCGCGCTCGGTCAGCGCCGCGACGATCTCCTTGGTGCCAAGGCCGGTGCGGCGCGCGGCGGCGAGGCCGAGCTGCTGGAACAGGCCCTTCTTGTTGGTCACGGCCAGCGCCGCTTCGATGCTGTCGGCGCTCAATATTTCGGCAAGGTCGCTCATTCGTCCACCGTCGGGAGGCGCCCCACGCCTCTTTGTCTGCCATGTGGGGATCGTAAAGCGGCCCGGGTGAGGCCGCCGCGCGTCGGTTCAGGCCTCGCCTCGTCGGAGGCCGGCGCCGTTGACGGCTTCGAGCGCTTCTTCGGGCGGAACGGCGCGATGATCCTTGCGCTTGCGGGTGTGGCGGCGGAGCTGGGTCTCGACCTTGTCGCCGGCCGCGTCGAAGGCGGCGCGGGCGTCGGCGGCCTGGTCGGTCGCCTTGAGGACGACGCCCTGCGGCGCATAGGCGATCACCTCGCAGGTGAAGCCGTGGTCATGGGGTCCCTTGCCGAAGGTCACCTGCGCCGAAACCAGGCGCGAGGCATATTTGTCGGCGATCGACCGGAGCCGGTCCGCGGCGTGGGCGCGCAGCGCGTCGCCGGTTTCGAGCTGGTGGCCAGAGACCCTGATGTCCATGAAGCTCTCCAGTGAATGAGGGCGCGATGTGGCGACGGGGGGGCCCCGCGTCAACCGCGTGCCTCGAGCCTGACCCACAAGGGATCGGTAAGCGACGCGACGAACTCCGCATGGGCGGCGAGCTCCTCCGCGCTCGGCGCGTGGGGCCGCGGCGGGCGGATTGCGACGGGAGGCGTCGTCAGCGTCGCGACCAGCCTGTCATCGTCGAGCGGCTCCGCGACCAGCTCGGCGGGGCCGAGGCCGAGGCCGATCTGGCGGCCGCCGGTCAGCTCGACATAGCAGGAGGCGAGCAATTGGGCGTCGATCAGGGCGCCGTGCTTGACCCGGACGCTGCGGTCGATGCCGTAGCGGGTGCAGAGCGCGTCGAGGCTGTGCTTGGCGCCGGGATGCCGGCTCCGCGCGAGCTGGAGCGTGTCGACCATCCGGGTCATGCAGACCAAAGGACGCCCGCAATTGTTGAGCTCGTGGTTGAGGAAGCCGAAATCGAAGCCCGCATTGTGCGCGACCAAGGGGCAGTCGCCGAGGAAGTCGATCAGCTCCCCGGCGCGCTCGTGGAAGCGTGGCTTGTCGGCCAGGAAGACGTCCGAGAGGCCGTGCACCGCCTCGGCGCCGGCCGGCATCGGCCGGTCGGGATTGAAATAAGCGTGGAAATGGCGGCCGGTCTCGACCCTATTGACCAATTCGACGCAGCCGATCTCGACCATCCGGTCGCCCGCCAGCGGACTGAGCCCGGTGGTCTCGGTGTCGAACACGATTTCCCGCATTCGCGCCTTATGAGATGGCGGGCGGCGCCAGACAAGCGAGGATGCGGCGAACCGCTTGTCGCGTTTCCTCGACCTCGCCGCCGGTCGGGATGACGAAATCGGCGCGGGCGCGTTTCTCGGCGTCGGGCATCTGGCGGGCGAGAATGTGCTCGAATTTCTCCTCGCTCATGCCGGGCCGGGCCAGCACGCGGGCCCGCTGCACCTCGGGCGGCGCCGAGACGACGGCGATCTTGTCGACCTCCCCGGCCCCGCCGGCCTCGAACAGGAGCGGGATGTCGAGCAGCACGAGAGGCGCCTCGGCATGCGCCTCGAGGAAGGCTCGCCGTTCGCGCGCCACGGCGGGGTGGACGAGCGCCTCCAGCTTGCGCAGCAGCTCGGGCGCCCCGAGCACGCGCTCGGCGAGCGCCGGGCGGTCGACGCCTTGCGCGCCGGTCGTGCCCGGAAACAGCGCCTCGATCGCGCTCACCAGCGCGCCGGCGGGGCCCTGGAGCCGGTGGACGGCCGCGTCGGCGTCGAACACCGGCACGCCTTCCTCAGCAAACATCGCCGCGACGGTCGATTTGCCCATGCCGATCGAACCGGTGAGCCCGAGCCGGATCATCGCGTGAGGAGCTCCCGCAGCGCGGTATCGTGCTCGCGCGGCGCTTCGGTGCCGAAGAAGAGACGGAACGCCTCGCGCGCCTGCGCGACGAGCATGTCGAGGCCGTCGCGCCAGGCGTGGCCGAGTTCATCCACGCGCTGGAGGAACGGGGTGCGCAGCGGCGCATAGACCATCTCAAGGGCGCGGCAGTCCGGCGACAATGCCGCCAAGGCTTCGAGCACGCGCGGGGAGAGGGGCTCCGCCGCCGCCATCCCGGCCGACGACGCCTGGATGACGGCTTGCGCGCCGGCGAACGCCGCTTCGGCCTCGGCCTCGCCGTAAAAGGCGATGGCGGGCGTGATCGCACCCAGGCTGGCGCGCGCCTTGGCAGGGTCGCGCGCGACGATACGGAGCTTGTCGTCGCGAAAGGCGTAGGCGGCCGCTCGTGCCGCTCCGCCGGCGCCGATGATACAGACCGCCTCCGTCCGGCCGCCCGACCCCAGCACGGCCTTCACGCCCGCCACGTCGCTATTGCCGCCGGTCAGGCCTTCCGGGCCGGGGGCGATGCAGTTCACCGCGCCGGTGCCTTCCGCTTCGCGGGTGCGGCGGTCGGCGGCGGCGAAGCCCTCGACCTTGAGCGGCATGGTGAGGTTGCAGCCGCGCCAGGCGGGGTCGCGCCGTCGCGCCGCCAGATAGTCGCCAAGCCCGCCCGCCGGCACGCGCACGGCTCGGTAGTCGGCGTCGAACCCGAGCTTGCCGAGCCAGAATTTATGGATCCACGGCGATTTTGAATGCGCGACCGGGTCGCCCGCCACTTCGGCATAGGGCACGTCCGCCGTCATGACGTCGCCGCGCCCCGCTCGCGCAGATAAGCGAGCAAGGGGAGGAGCGGCAAGCCGAGGATGGCGAAGTGGCTGCCTTCGATCCGCTCGAACAATTGCACGCCGGGGCCCTCGATCCGGTAGCCGCCGACATTCCAGCGTATATGCTCCCACTCCCGGTCCAGATAATCGTCGAGGAAGGCGTCGCTGAATGCGCGCATGGTCAGCTCGACCGTCTCGCACGCCCACCACACCCCTTCGCCGCCCTCGGCGATCACCGCCGCGGAATGGAGGCGGTGGATGGCGCCGCGCAGCGATTCGAGCTGGCCGCGTGCCTCGTCGCGCGAGGCGGGCTTGGAGAGCAGGCTGCCGTCGGCGCGCTCGAGCGTCTGGTCGCATCCGAGGACGAGATCGCCGGGCGCGGCCTCCACCGACAACGCCTTCAATTGGGCCAGCTCCTCGGCGACGCCGCGCGCATCGAAGCCGGCACCCCACAGGCCCCCTTTGGCCGCTTCCTCGTCGAGCTCGGCCTCGGCCGGCTCGAACGCGATTCCCGCCGCCGCCAGCATCGCACGCCGGGCCGCGCTCCTCGAGGCGAGCAGCAGCCTCACGACCCCTCGCCGTCCATCCGCTCGTTGCACAATTTGACGATCGCGAAGGCGGTCTCCTCGATCGAGCGGCGCGTGACATCGATCACCGGCCAGCCATTGTCGGCGAACAGGCGGCGCGCGAACGCGAGCTCGGCATTGACCGCTTCCAGATCGACATAATCAGTCTCGGGCGGCTGGTTGAGCGCGAGCAGCCGGTTGCGGCGGATCTGGACCAGCCGCTCGGGATTGGTGGTGAGGCCGACGACGAGCGGATGGGCGAGGCTGAACAAGGAAGGTGGCGGCGGCGCCTCCGGCACGAGCGGGATGTTGGCAACCTTGTAGCCGCGATTGGCAAGATAGATGGCGGTCGGCGTCTTGGAGGTGCGCGACACGCCGGCGAGGACGATGTCGGCTTCCTCCCAATTGTCGGCGCCGATGCCGTCGTCATGGGCGATGGTGAACTGGATCGCGTCGACGCGGTGGAAATAGGCGGCGTCGAGCGCGTGCTGGCGCCCCGGCCGGCCCTGGGCTTCCTGGCCGAGCACGGCGGAAAGCGCGGCGACGACCGGATCGAGCACCGACACCGCGTGGATGCCGCGGCGGCGCGTCTTGCGCTCGAGCTCGCGCCGGATCGTGCTGTTCACGAGCGTATAGAGGACGAGGCCGGGCCGGCGTTCGACGTCGTCGAGCACCCGGTCGAGATGGCCTTCCGAGCGCACCATCGGCCAGAGATGGCGGATCGCCTCGACGTCGTCGAACTGGGCCACGCAGGCCTTGGCGATCAGCTCGAGCGTCTCCCCGGTCGAGTCCGAGAGCAGATGGAGGTGGAGCGGGCCATCCATGGGCGACGTCACGAGGGCTTGTGGATAAGCATGTGGGAAGCGCTACCGGAACCCTCGGGGCGGAGGCAAGGACAGGCTTCGCCCCCATTGTCCGTCGAACCGCCCACAGACTCGCAAAGGTGAAAAAGTTCCTACCGCTTCGCTGTGGATTACGGGGATAGGCTTCGCGAATCCGCGGCGCTGCGTGGCTCTCCGGGAGTCAAGCTGTTTGCAAAATCGGGTGGAGCCAATAAACCCCGCTTCCGAGCCGCCAACTAACTTCAACAGACTCTCTTATAATAAGAAATATAAGAGAAGAGAGGGGAGCCCTCATCCTGTCCGTGACCGCGCCCGAAAAGCCCTTGTTGGCCGCGCTAAGCGGAAAAAAGCCTGATAAAACACCGGTTTGGCTGATGCGGCAGGCCGGTCGCTACCTTCCCGAATATCGCGCGCTGAGGGCAACCAAGGGCGGCTTCCTGGCGCTTGCCACCGATCCCGACGCCGCGGCGGAAGTGACGCTGCAGCCGATCCGCCGCTTCGGCTTCGACGGGGCAATCCTGTTCTCCGACATATTGATCGTGCCCTGGGCGCTCGGCCAGGACCTGCAATTCGAGGCCGGCGAGGGTCCGCGCCTGTCGCCGCGCCTCGCCGACTCGACGCTGGCCGCCTTGAGCCGAGTCCCGGCCCGGATGGAGCCCGTCTACGCCACTGTGGAGAAAGTGGCGGCCTCGCTCCCCGAATCCACCGCTTTTCTCGGTTTCGCGGGGAGCCCGTGGACCGTCGCCACCTACATGATCGCCGGCCACGGCAGCCGGGACCAGGGGGAGGCACGGCGCTACGCCTATCGCGATGCCGCCGCCTTCCAGGCGATCATCGACGCCATCGCCGCGACCACGATCGACTATCTCTCCCGCCAGATCGAGGCGGGCGTCGAGGCTGTGCAATTGTTCGATTCCTGGGCCGGCAGCCTGTCGCCCGCCCAGTTCGAGCGCTGGGTGATCGCGCCGACCGCACGAATCGTCGCGAACCTCAAGGCGCGCCACCCGCATGTGCCGATCATCGGCTTTCCCAAGGGCGCCGGCGGCAAGCTCCCGGCTTACGCCCGCGAAACCGGGGTCGATGCGATCGGCCTTGACGAGACGGTCGACCCGGTCTGGGCCGACGCCGCCTTGCCGCCCGGCATGCCGGTCCAGGGCAATCTCGACCCGCTCGCGCTCATCGCCGGCGGCGAGGCGCTTGCCACCGCCATCGACCGCATCCTATCTAGCCTGGCGGGTCGCCCGCACGTCTTCAACCTGGGGCATGGCATCTTGCCGGACACGCCGATCGAGCATGTCGAAGCGCTTCTCCGCCGGGTGCGGCGGTGACCTATGACCTCGAGGCAGCCCTCAGCTTGACCTATTCCTGGATCAAGGCCGGCCACATCATCTTCGTGATCTTCTGGATCGCGGGGCTGTTCATGCTGCCGCGCTATTACATCTACCACCAGGAATCGCCGCCCGGCTCGGCCGAGGAGAGGAAGTGGGTCGAGCGCGAGCGCAAGCTTCGGAACATCATCATCACCCCGGCGATGATCCTCGTCTGGCTGTTCGGCCTGGCGATGATGTGGACCATCCAGGCCTGGACGATGGGCTGGTTCCAGCTCAAGTTCCTGATCGTCCTCTTGCTCTCCGGCTATCACGGCTGGATGGTCGCCTACGGCCGCAAGCTCGCCCGCGGCGAGCGTCCTGTCGGCGGCGCGGCGCTGCGCCTGATGAACGAGCTCCCCGGCATCGCGGTCATCCTCATCGTCGTCCTGGTGATCGTGAAGCCGTTCTGATTTCTCGCCCAAACGAAGGCCGGCATCACCGAAAGTGACGTTGACTTGAATTCTCCCCCGTCCTAACGCCGGCCCAGTCGTTCGCCCGCCGTCCGCGTGGGCAGCCCAGCCGCAATCCTCGTCTTCCCCCGCGCGACCGGACGACCTCCCATATTCCGAGTGTTTTCCCGATGCATCTCAAAGACCTCAAGCAGAAATCCCCCGCCGAGCTGGTCGCCATGGCCGAAGAGCTGGGCATCGAAGGCGCCTCGACGCTCCGCAAGCAGGAGCTGATGTTCTCCATCCTCAAGGTCCAGGCCGAGAACGGCCAGGAGATCATGGGCATGGGCACGATCGAGGTGCTGCCCGACGGCTTCGGCTTCCTGCGCTCGCCCGAGGCGAACTATCTCGCCGGCCCCGACGACATCTATGTCGCGCCCAACCAGGTGAGGAAGTTCGGCCTGAGGACCGGCGACACGGTCGAGGGCGAGATCCGCGGCCCCAAGGAAGGCGAGCGCTATTTTGCGCTGACCCGGCTCATCTCGGTCAATTTCGACGAGCCCGACGCGGTCCGCCACCGCGTCAATTTCGACAATCTGACGCCGCTCTACCCGGACGAGAAGCTCACCCTCGACAGCGCGGATCC
>JBJMTY010000183.1:0-3783 GCA_045811445.1 Allosphingosinicella sp.
CACACAATCCCAACACGACGCTCATACAAACTCGGGCGAGCCCCCTGTGTCCGCGCGGAAGCCACCGCCCGGCCCACCCCGTCGCCCCAGCGAAGGCTGGGGCCCATGCCGAATCGGAGCCCCTTACTGTCCCGCGCGGTCTCGCCCCATCTCCCATGCCGAGTCGGACCCCTCACCGCCGCACGCGGGCTCGCCCCATCTACGACGCTGGTCGAGTCTCGACGGCAGCATGGGCCCCAGCCTGCGCTGGGGCGACGGCTTTAGCCGCCTGACCATCCCAATCCCGTCGCCCCAGCGAAGGCTGGGGCCCATGCCGAGTCTGCGCCCTCGCCGACGCCCACGGACAAAGCCCCGGCCAATCCCGTCGCCCCAGCGCAGGCTGGGGCCCATGCCGAATCGGCGCCCTCGCCGGCAAACGCGGGCTCGCCCCATCTACGACGCTGGTCGAGGCTCCACGGCAGCATGGGCCCCAGCCTGCGCTGGGGCGACGGCTTTAGCCGCCTGACCATCCCAATCCGTCGCCCCAGCGAAGGCTGGGGCCCAGGCCGCATCCGTGCCATAACCACCTCATGCGCGGTGGCTGGGTCTACATCATGACCAATGCACCCTATGGCACGCTCTATGTCGGCGTGACCGCCAACCTGCCCGCGCGCATCCTCCAGCATCGCCGCGGCACCGGCTCGAAATTCTGCCGGGAGCACGACCTCGGCCGCCTCGTCTATTGCGAAGCCTATGAGCGCATCGACGAAGCCATCCGCCGCGAAAAAGCGATGAAAGCCTGGCACCGCCGCTGGAAAACCAGGCTGATCGAAGAGTCGAACCCCAGCTGGGCCGACCTCTCCCCGCACCTCCTCGAAGCGAGCTTCTGAACGAGGGGGATTCGCAAACCCGTCGCCCCAGCGAAGGCTGGGGCCCATGCTGCCGCCGAGCGCTGACAGCGCAAACGGAGCGAGCACCCGCCAACGTCCGCGCGGGCTCCAACTCGGCATAGGCCCCAGCCTGCGCTGGGGCGACGGTTTTAGCGTCGGCCTAACCAAATCTCCCGTCGCCCCAGCGAAGGCTGGGGCCCATGCTGAATCGGTGCCGTCACCCGACGCGCGGGCGCGCTTAAATCTACGACGCTGGTCGCCTCTAAGGCAGCATGGGCCCCAGCCTTCGCTGGGGCGACGGGTAAACCCGTCCTCCCCCTACTCTTCTCCGCCCCCGCGCCTGGTCCAGGCGAAAGCGGCGGCGCCTACCGCGACCGCCGCGGCGGCGGCGCCGATGCCGACGTTGCGCCAGCTGAACAGGCTCTGCTCGCCGAGCGCCGAGCCGTCCTGCTCCTCCTCGAACAAGGCCGCATTGTCGGCATTGGCGGAGAGGCGGACGATATTGCCGTCCACCGCCGCGATCAGCCCTTCCGAGATGTAATGATGGTGGCCGTGCGAGCCGCTGTCGGCCCTGGTCATCTTGATCCGCGTGCCGACCACCTTGTCGACGGTGCCGAGCCTGACCCCGTCGGCCCCGAATATCTCCATATGCGCGCTGACCTGGTTGATGTCCGCCATATTCTCGCTCCTCGATGCGGTGAACGTTTCGCGGAGGCAAACGGTCGGCGCGCGCGATGGATGCAGGGGGTGCGAGGATGGATGCGAGCCTTTGCCGGCTCGCGTGTCAGCAACGCTGCGTCTTCACGTACCCGGCTTCGCCGTAAGCGAGGATCTCGGCGTCCCGCGTCATCAGCGCGACGTTCATTTCACGGGCGGTGGCGACGAGCAGGCGGTCGGCCGGGTCGCTGTGGAAGGGTTCCGGGAGAAAGGAGGCGGTGATGGCGATCGTCGCGGTCAGCGGTGCGGACTTGATGATCGGTTTCGCCATCAGGGCGGAGAACCAGCCGACGGGATCGGGACGGAATTGCACCGACGGGCGGCCGCCGGCCTTCGGCCGCGCGAGCAGCCCGATCTCCCATGCCGAAACCGGCGACACGAACACTCCGTCGGCGAGGCCCGCGAAGACGATCCTCTCCACAATCTCGTCAGCCAGCTGGCCTTCGGCCAGCCAGATGGCCGCGTGCGTGTCGAGGAGGAGGGCGCGCGACCAATCGCTCATCGATGAAGAACCCCCTCGTCGGCATCGAGCCGCTCGTCGAAGACCGGTCGGGTGAGGTCGACGCCCGGGGAGAGGAGCGCCATTCCCGCCATCGAGCCATGCACCGCCCTCGCCTCCGCTTCCGCCGGCGAAACCGGGCTGACCACGGCCACCGGCTTGCCCCGGCGGGTCACAATCACCTTGCTCAGCTGCCGTTCGTTGAGACGGTCGAACAATTCCAGGCAGCGCGCCTTGAACTCCGTGACCGTCAACGTTTCCTCCAACCTGCTCATGGTCATCTCCAATGACCAGTCATCTAAGATAACCATAAAGCCCGGTCAAGCAGCCTCTGTCGAAACGGCGGCGAGGATCAGAACGCCACGCGCGTGCCCCACCCCTCCGCCCGCGCCTTCGCCACCAGCCAGGCGCAGGCGGCGAGGTCCTGGACGATGCTGCCGAGCGACTTGTAGAGCGTCACGTCGGTGGGGGCGAGGCGGCCGGGGAGCGTGCCGGCGATCACCGCGCCGATCTCGCCCAGAAGATGCTCCTCGCCGATCGCCCCGGCGGCGAGCGCCCGGGCGAATTCCTCGCCCTGGCGAAGCACGCCTTCCGCGTGGTCGGCGAAGAAGCGGGCTCGGGCGACCAGCGGAACGTCGATCTCGGCCGGCCCAAGCCGGCTCGAGCCGACCGCGTTGACGTGGGCGCCGTCTCGCACCCATTGGCTGAGCAGCACCGGCTCGCTCGACGCCGTGACGGTGCAGATGATGTCGGCCTGCCGGACGGCTTCCTCGGCGCTGGCCACCGCCACGCCGCCAATCTCCGCCGCCAGCGCCTCGGCCTTGTCGCGCGAGCGGCCCCAGACCAGGATGCGCTCGACCGGCCGGACCAACGGGATAGCTTCGGCGTGGCGGCGCGCCTGCTCGCCGGTGCCGAGGATGGCGAGGATGCGCGCGTCCGGCCGCGCCAGCGCGTCGGTCGCCGCGGCCGAAGCGGCGGCGGTGCGGATGCCGGTGACGTCGGAGGCGTCGACGATCGCCGCGGGCGCGCCCGTTGCCGGGTCGAACAAGGCGACCAGGCCCTGGTGCGACGGCGTGCCCGCCGCGCCGGCCGCGCCTGCCGCGCCGGGAAAGACGCTGATCAGCTTGGCGCCGAACGTTTCCTCCATCGCCCCCAGCATCGAGCCGAAGGCGCGGCCGCCTTCGAGATTGAGGATCGAGCGCAGCAATTGCCGCGTCCGCCCCGTCGACAGCGCCGCCATCGCCTCGCGCATCAGCGGCACGCAATCGGCCATGGCGAGATGCGCCGCGACCTCGGCCCGCGAGACGAGCAGGAGCTCGCCCATCAGCCCCAGACCTCGCGGGCGAAGGCGAGGAAATTGAGGCCCATGATCTTCTCCACCCGCCGCTGCGAATAGCCCTTGCGGCGGAGGAGGGCGGCGAGGCGGTGGAACTGGTCCGGCCCCTGGAGGTCGGCGACGAAAGGCAGAGTATCGGGATTCTCGCCGGCGGCGCCGATCCCGGCTTTCTTCCGATCGGCGATCTGCTTCGCGATATGCGCGCGGTAGGCGGCCATGTCGTTCACGCCGGTGGTGCCGCCGTCGGTGCCGATGCCGACATGATCCTCGCCGCAGATCTTCACCGCATGGTCGATATGGGCGGCCACATCCGCTTCATGGGCGACGCTGGTCCGGTTGAGGAAGGGCATGAAGTAGATGCC
>JBJMTY010000184.1:0-4538 GCA_045811445.1 Allosphingosinicella sp.
AGCTCGATTTCCGCACCGAAGGCGAATGCCTGATCCGCTTCCTCGGCCTCGTCCCCGAGCTGGCCGGCCAGGGCCATGGCCGCTGGCTGTTCGCCATGGTGGCGGCGCTGGCCTGGCGCCCCGGAGTCGCCCTGCTCAAGGTCAATACCTGCAGCCTCGACCATCCGGCCGCGCTCCCCGCTTATCTCAAGGCGGGGTTCGTGGCGCGGCGGCGCGCGTTCGAGAGCTTTCCCGACCCCCGTTTGTCCGGCCTGCTGCCGCGCGAGGCGGCGCCGCAAATCCCCTTAATCGAAGACTTGTGACACCGCCGGATCGCCGGCGAGCTGGACGTAGATGCGCGCGATGAGGCTGGTCAGCACCGCGACCACGCCCGCATTGACCACGCCGGTGCAGATCAGCAGGACAAGCGAGGCGAAATTGCCCGGCTCGGGCTTGCCCGCGACCAGCGCGATCAGGACGCCGAAGACCAGGCCGACCACCATCATGATGACCAGGAAAACGATCACGACCAGCAGCAGGAAGCCGAACAGCTTCCAGAAATGGCCGCGCGTCAGCGCCCAGCTGCGCGTCAGGATCGCGATCGGCCCGCCGGTCTCGGCGGCGGCGACGGGCGTGGTCATCATCAGCCGGATGCTGAAGAACAGGGCGATCGGCAGGAAGATCAGCACGATCAGCGCCAGACGGCCGCCGACGCCTTTCGGATCGGCCATGAAGCTCTCGACGTTGATCCCGAACGCCAGCGCCAGGCCGACGAACAGCAAGGTGAAAGCAAGGCCGAGCAGAAAGCTGGCGCCGAACAGCGGCAGGAAGCGGCGGAAGCCGTGGGCGATGGCGGCGCCCACCACCCGCTCGCGTCCCAGCGCGAGACTGCTGATCGCGACCGTGCCGACCATGGCGAGGATGACGACGACCGGAAGGATCAGCATCCACGGCCCGAGCGGCGGCGGGGCTCCCGGGGTCATCTGGCCGGGCCCGAGCGCCTGGAAGATTATCTGCGGCAGCGCGTTGAGCGCCAGCGCGACGGTAAACAGCGCGCCGAAATCGCGCCTCAATATGTCCGCCGTCTCGTTCCAGGCGGTGGTAATCGACAATTTCGCCATGATCGGCTCCCCCTCGTTCCCGCTCGACTATGCTGGAGGGCGGGCGACGGCGCAATCGGGGAGATGGGCGTGACCTTGGACGGCCTCGAATGGCGGGTGACGCCGGGGCTCAGCCCTTATCCGGAGACGCTGGCGGCGATGGAGGCGCGCGCCGCCGCGATCCGCGCCGGCGAGGCGGAGGAGCTCATCTGGCTGCTCGAGCATCCGCCGCTCTTCACCGCCGGCACCAGCGCCGATTCGGCCGAATTGTTCAACCCGCAAGGCTTCCCCGTCTTCGCCGCCGGGCGCGGCGGACGCTACACCTATCACGGGCCGGGCCAGCGGGTGGTCTACGTGCTCGTCGACCTCGACCGGCGCGGCCGCGACGTGAGGCGCTTCGTCCATTCGCTCGAAGGCTGGATGATCGCGACCCTGGCGCGGCTCGGCGTCGCGGCGAGGCGGGCGCCGGGACGGATCGGCATCTGGGTCGACCGCCAGGGCACCGAAGCGAAGGTCGGCGCGATCGGCGTCAGGGTGCGGCGGTGGGTCACGATGCACGGTTTCTCGGTCAATCTGGCGCCGGAACTTTCCCACTTCTCAGGCATAGTGCCGTGCGGTATTGCGGAGTTCCCAGTGACCAGCCTCGGCGAGATGGGAGTGTCTTGCGGACAGGAACGTTTCGACCTGGCACTGAAACAGGGGCTCTGCGATTTTCTCTCCGCCCTCGAGGGGGGCGGCGAGGAGGCTTGAGAGCCGATCCCGTTCCGTTTATTGTGTTCAGCTGATTTGGCAAAAAAAGGGGCCATCCCGACCAAATCGTCAATCTAGGGAGTTTCTAAATGCGTGACCTTCTTGCGAAAATGATGACCGGTTCGATGGTTGCCGGTGCGGCCCTGCTCGTCGCGGCTTGCGGCGGCAACAACGACGCCACCACCAACAACACCGCGAACCTCTCCAGCGACGACGCGCTGATGAACGCCGGCGACGTGACCGCCGTCGATGCGACCAACACGACCACCGACGCCAATCTCGGCGCCCCGGCCGACGTCGGCGCGACGACGACCAACACGACGACGACCACCACCAACACCGGCACCGGCAACACCGGCGCGGGCACGGGCAACACCACCGGGATGTAATCCCGGGCGGAAACGCCTTTGGGGAAAGGCCGTCCGGGCGACCGGGCGGCCTTTTCGTTTGAGCCTTTAGGTTTTGGGCGTTCCGCGACGCGCGGACCGGCGCCCGCCGTGCCGAACCGTGCGAAGCGCGCGACGGATCAAGGACTTGGCGCTGGATTGCGCCGCCGGCGCGGTTAACCATGGACGGGCGGGCGCCCGCGCATCATAGACGGGGACCTGGGTCCCGAGCGACGGGCCGGAGGGAATCAACCAAAGTGAATTCGACCAGCTTGAGGGCCGCCAGTCTCGTCGCGGCCGCGATCGCGGCAGTGGCCGCGCCGGCCGCCGCGGACGCGCAAATCTACCTCACCCAGCCCGACTATCGGCCGGGTCCGATCGAGCCTTCGGACCCGCTCGTCGGCGTGCCGCTGCCCGGCGCGACTCCGGCCGAATATCGCGCCGGCCTGCTCTGGAACCTGCGCGCCGGCCTCAACGTCGCCGCGCTCGCCTGCCAATTCTCGCCCTATCTGCGCGCGGTGCCCAATTATAACGGCATTCTGGCGCACCATTCGACCGAGCTCGCGCAGGCCTACACCGTGCTCGGCAATTATTTCAAACGGGTGCAGGGGCCGGTGAAGGGGATGAAGGCCTTCGACGATTATTCGACCGTGATCTATAACGGCTGGTCGACGCTGCAGGCCCAATACGGCTTTTGCCAGACCGCTTCCAACATCGAGAAGAGCGCGCTCGCGACGCCCAAGGGCCAGTTCTACGAGCTCGCCGCCAGGCGGATGCGCGAGCTCAGGAACAGCCTCGTCCCTTATTACGACCCCTATCCGGTGCGCTACAATCCGTACCAGATCCGCCTCGCCCAGCTGCCCCCGCTCGACGCGGAATGCTGGAGCCGGAAGAATAACGAGCTGCTGGTGCGCTGCGGCGGCACCGCCAACAAATAAGGGTCAGGCGAGGCCGAGCAGCTTGTGCGTCTGGAGGCTGAGCTCCCAGGCGGGGTGGCGCATCACATAGTCGATCGCCGCGGCCGCGGCGCCCTCCGGGCCGTCCATCGGCTGCAGCAGGAAATGGCGGAAATCCCAGGCGAGCAAGGCTTCGGGGTCGATGCCGGCCTGCGGCCAGACCAGTTTCAGCTCGTCGCCGCTGCGCTGGACGACCTCGGTCCCCGCCTTCGGGCTGACGCACAGCCAGTCTAGGCCAGGCGGCGCCGGCAGGGTGCCGTTGGTTTCGACCGCGACCCTGAAGCCGCGCGCGTGCAGCGCGTCGATCAGCGCCGAATCGAGCTGGAGCATCGGCTCGCCGCCGGTGACGACGACGAGACGGCGCTCGCCCTCCCCCCACAGCCGCTCGACTTGCTCCGCCAGCCCCGCCGCCTCGTAGCGCCCGCCCGAGACGCCGTCGGTGCCGACGAAATCGGTGTCGCAGAAGCGGCACTGCGCGCTCGCCCGGTCCGCCTCGCGGCCCGACCAGAGGTTGCAGCCGGTGAAGCGCAGGAAGACGGCGCGGCGCCCCGCCTGCATGCCCTCGCCCTGCAGCGTCAGGAAAATCTCCTTGACCGCATAGCTCATGGCGAGGCGGCGTAGCGGGTGGGGTCGGCCAGGCTGGCTTGCTCGAAGCCCTTGCGCCGCAGCCGGCAGGAATCGCACAGGCCGCAATGGCGGCCGTCCGGCGCCGGATCGTAGCAGGACCAGCTGATCCCGGCGTCGAGGCCGAGCCGCGCCGCCTCGCGGGCGATATCGGCCTTGGTCATGTGCTGGAGCGGCGCGTGGATGCGGAACGAATCGCCTTGCGCGCCGGCCTTGGTGGCGAGGCTCGCCAGATGCTCGAAGGCGGCGATGAAATCGGGCCGGCAATCGGGGTAGCCGGAATAATCGAGCGCGTTGACGCCGATGAACAAGTCGCGCGCGCCCGCCGCCTCGGCCCAGCCGAGCGCCAGCGACAGGAAGATGGTGTTGCGCGCCGGGACGTAGGTGACCGGCACCCCGGCCTCCTCGACGCCGCCTTTGGGCACGTCGATGTCGGCGGTCAGCGCCGAGCCGCCGAACGCGGTCAGATCGAGCGGCAGGACGACGTGCCGGCGGGCGCCGACCGCCTTAGCCACCCGCGCCGCCGCCGCCAGCTCGATGCGGTGGCGCTGGCCGTAGTCGACGGTGAGGGCGAGGATGTCGAACCCGGCCTCCCGCGCACGCGCGGCGGCGACCATCGAATCGAGGCCTCCCGAGACGAGGATTACGGCGGACGAGCGGATCATGGCGGCGCCGCTCTAGGGTCCGTACTCGATACCCGCAATGGTCGGGATCGCCCGGAGAAGGCCGCCGGCAAGGAGGAA